>NZ_JBDWLR010000019.1:0-7038 GCF_039973035.1 Sedimentitalea sp. | reverse complement strand
AACCCGACATGGAGCTTGCGCCAGGATTTGCGGGTCTTTCCCGCCCCATGCTTAGTCTCGTTCCATCCAGACCCACGATGGATACTCAAACCGGTGCTATCCACGATCAGCGTGATCGGCCCTTTCGCTTCTGGCGAAGGTTGCAGGACGTGTAGACCTTTGCCCCGGCGTGAAAGGGTCGAGAAATCCGGTACCGGCAGAGACAGGCCCAGCAGCCGCATCAGAGATCGCACCATTCCCTGCACCTGCCGCAGTGGCTGATGAAACACCAGCCTCAGCGCAGGACAGATCTCGATGGCAAAGTCCGAGTATCTGGCCTGGCCACTACGACCGATACGTCGGCGTGCCGACCATTTTGGGACCGCCTCTTCGTCAAACCAGATGTACAGATCACCCCGACGTTGCAGAGCCTCAGTGTGCTCGGGCCAGTTGGTGACCGGTACTTCGCTGCCGGAAATTTGTTGCGATGCGCCGCATTGAATTTGTGGGGCATCGGGGCCGGTACTCGCTAGCGAAAGCGGAGTTGGTAGCTCGGTTGTACGATCCCTGCAACATTGCCCAACAAATCCCAAAAACGCTATTTCAGGCTCATTCTCTTCGTTGTTGGAGTATCCCCAAAGCGCGATTTGAATTGTTTGGATAATGTGCCTGCTGAAGAATATCCGGACGCAATAGCAACCTCCTGTATCGACAGATTGGTTTGGCAGACCAATTCGAAGGCCCGCTCTAACTTTAACTCTCGATAGTATTGAAGCGGTGAAAGGCCTAGATGCTGTCGGAACAAGCGCTCCAGTTTTCTGGGAGAGGCCCTGCAATCTCTGGCGATGTCCTTGACCCGTAAGGAGTCTTCAATGTTTTCGACCATTATGTTTACGGCCGCAAGCAGGACTTTCGGAACATTTCGCAACCGCTGAAGCTGTGAACCAGGTTGCTGCGTCTCAGCGCAGCGTGGCGCATGGATCAGAAGCTGATTTGCGGCGGCTTCTGCAGCGTCAGGAGCAAGATCTGCAACCATATCAAGAATCATGTCTAGCGTGGCCATTTCTCCGGCACAGGTGGTGATCGTTCTACCTTTCACAAAGAGGGCATTGCGAGTATCAATGTCGAGGTGCCTTTCGGAAAAGGCTGCGAGTGAACCCCAATGAATGGTGGCTATACCATCCTTCAAAAGTCCAGTTTCAGCCAAAAGAAGGGTCGCTTCGCCTATGCTGTAAATAGTAATCCCCAATCGGCTTGCCGCGCGTATCAACCGGATCACCTGGTCCCTATTGTGCGCAGGGATTTCGTTGCCGCCACAAAACACGATTGATTTCGGGTTCTTCGCAACGTCGAGTTCTCCAAGAAAGCTCTCGGCTTCGAAATCGCATTCAACGACAATTCCGCCCCTGGAGACCGCACGTGAACCAGAAAGGGCTATCAGCTGCATCTGGGGCGCCGTATCAGGACAAGCCTGCGCCAGAAATTGGATTGGTTCGGCAATCGATCCAAAGCTTAGCATTGAGAAACCATCCACTAAAATGACAGCTATTCTCGTGCGGTCATGCGAGAAATCAAACATGGATCACCAGTTCAGCCAGAGACACCTGGACGATCTGCTTCCTTCTGTTTGCCGGTTGCGAGGGCGAACTCGACCGTTTGGCGGATGCCGCCAAGCGGAAAGAAATGGACCTGCCGAAGATTGCTGTCTGGTACTTTCAGGCGATGGGCGAGAAGTTCAGAGAGTACATCGGTCGGTTTGTAGGGGAGCAAGAGATTTGAGATGTCCTTGGCCCGGCGTTGCAGCACCCGGATGGACGGACCGACGCCGCAAGCGACGGCAAACTTGATCATGGTTTGCAATTTGGCGGGGCCAGCAATACCCAAATGAATGGGCAGGTCGACATTTTCAGCGCTCAGCCTTGCAGTCCACTCAATCACAGGCCCCACTTCAAAGGCGAATTGCGTTACGATTGCCATCTCGGAATCTGTGCGATCATTGAAGGCCTGTTTCCAACGCAACGCCTCCATCACACTGTGATCCGAACCATCTGGATCAATATCCTTGTTGCCTTCGGGATGACCCGCGACGTGAAGGCGCGTAAACCCATGCTTGTCGAACAGGCCGGTTTCCAAGAGTTGCATGGAACAATGAAATTTTCCCCGTGGCTGATCCAAGCCTCCGGCCAAAACCAGAGCTTCGCGGGCGCCTGCGTCGCTATAGCGTGATAGCCAGTCCTCAAGCATGGCCTCGTCATCCAGCAATCGCGCGGGAATATGTGGCATGACCGCAAAACCGTCTTCGGAAATTCTGCGAACAGTGTCGGTCATTTCATGGATCGGCGTGCCCTCGATATGTGCAACATAGACCCGTGTTCCAGACGGCAGCAAAGCGCGAAAGTTATCAATCTTGGCCGCGGTGCGAGGCATGACCTCTATGGAATACCCTTCCAGTGCCGGGGTCAGATCGCGTCTGTAGTTGTCAGTCTTTGACCGTCCCGATTTTCGGGAAAGAAGGTGATACAGGGGGGGCATGGCCATGACCTTTCTGAGACAGGGAACAGGCAAAAGACAATGTCACGGCACGTGAAATGGGACGCTCCGTGACGTTTGTGGTCTGAGCCGAAATCAGGCTGCTGAGCTGAATTTGGGACGCGCTTCTTCGAGGCCCCGAGGAATTCTCTTTTCCTCGTCGTACATTGGTAAACTGACCAGCCGCGCCGGTTGCAAGCTGCCATCGCGGCAGCGCACGCCAATATCCTGCTTTGTAGGAAGCGCCGCATCCGTCAAACGGATAATGGCAACACCCTCGCTCAGAAATGGGCTCCAGGATGCAGCAGTCACGTGCCCGATCTGCGCGTCGCCAGCCATCAAGTCTCCGTCAATCAGAGGTTCGCCGGTGGCACAGCGCAAGCCTGACAGGAGCGGCTGCTTTGCTGTTTCGGACAGATTGAGCAATGCGTCCCGGCCGATAAAGTCGGGGCCATCGAGCTTGATGAAAGCGCCCAGACCTGCCTGATATGGGTTCATTGACTCATCAAAATCCGAGAGGTTGTTCATGATGCCGGCTTCGATACGGCGTGCATCCAGCGAATCCAGACCGATCACTTCCATCCCGAATTCCTGTCCGGCTTCGAGCATGTAATTCCACATGGCCTGCCCGTCATATGTGTTCACATCTGGGGTATAGAATTCAAAACCCAACTCAGCCGTGTATCCAGTTCGCGACAGGATCAGGGGCACGCCATTCACCATCACCTCGGCGTTTCCATAGTAGCCGAATGGTTGGGGGGCTCCACCGTCGCATATCTTTTCCAGCATTTCCAGCGCGCGCGGGCCTTGGATCTGTGTGACCCACGAATTTGGGTCGGAAATCTTGACGTCCAAGCCGGCAGAATGGGCGATGAGCCAAGAGATAACCGGGCCATCTGCCTGGACATACCAGAACCTGTCTTCGGCCAATCGCATCAAGACACCGTCGCATAGGAACCCACCGTCCGGATAGAGCAGCAAGCCATACGTACAGCGACCCACCTTGAGCTTTGAGATATCCCGGGCAAAAACCTTATTGCAAAGAGCTTCGGCGTCTGGACCGGAAATCTCGGTCGGCCGCTCGCCAGTGTCCAGCATGATAAGACCCGTACGCAGTGCGCGATAGCCATCATGGCGGTCGATCTTTTGCGAGACGGGCATCAGCCGGGCGTTGTAGACAGTGTAATGCGCGCCATTGGCGCGATGGGCAGCGTGATATGGCGACTTCAGAAGTCCATAGTCCCAACCGGGCTCTTCGAAATCAGCGACAACAACTCTTGTGGGTGTGTTCATTGTGGGCTCCTCCAGTGAACAGTTTGCGCCAACGGCTTTGTTCTGTGGATAGAACGCACAGAACACCTACGTTGAAGCTTGGCAGTATGATTAGCTGAGAACAGGTCAAAAAGTAAACAGTAAACTGTGCATATTGACGATTAATGGTCAATATAATGGCCAACGGGGGTTCAAATTGTGCTAGATGTTCTTTATACAGTGCAATCACGTTAGGCTCCATTTCGACCAACACTCAGAATGTGGAGCCGCGACGCGTACGGAGCAAAGGGAGGAACCTATGTCCGCGGAAGCAACCCTGAAGAGCAATCAATCATTACAAGGCTCGCGCCTTGAAACCAGCCTCGAGGCTGAAATTGCAGCACTGGAACATGCGCCGACTGGCGCGCCGATGGAGACCCGTCATTGGGTCTTTTTGGGAATCAGCGGTATCGTTTTGCCCGTTCTTGTTTTGCTGTGGGGGTGGACATGAGCAGTTCCCACATTGAACATGATTTCGACAGCCTTCCGATCCCACTCAGCGCTCGAAACTGGGGCGGATGGGCCGCTGCAGCTGTCGCCGCCACAGCTGGAATTGCATCGTGGTCCTTTGTCGTGGGCGGGTTCACCGCCTACTATGTGGACGCTCGTGAAGGTACGGCAACGATGATCGCCGGCGCCCTCATCGGACAGCTTCTGGTCACCCTGTCCCAAGTTCCAGCCGTCACCAAATATGGCATCGAGACGCTTGGCTCGACCAAGGCGCAACTGGGGGTCAAAGGCTCGATCATTTCACTGATTGTGCAATACATGACACTAATCGGCTGGAACTTGGTGCTGACAATATTTTTGGGGCGTGCCGTCGCATCGGTTCTGGTTGCCCTTGGAGCCATAACCGAAGCCAAGGCCGGGTCGGCTGCCATTACATCATCGCTGGTCGGCGCCTTGCTGGTCTGGATATTGCTGCAAAAGGGAAGTGACGGCGTCAAATCAATAGGCGTCATCGTGGCCAGCTGCATCGTCGTGCTCATGATCTGGATGTATTACCTGCTGTTCGCCAACTTTACGATGACGGACATACTTGCCGCCGAACCACTTGGCCCCAACGAAGGCGGACGGTTGACCAACTACACGACGGCCATGGAATTGCTAATGGTCTCAACGCTCGGCTGGTGGGCTTACATGGGCGCAATGTTCCGGATGCTCAATCACGCCGGAAAGGGCGCGCTGCCCTCGATGGTTTCTTTGGGCTTTGGCTGGGCAGCAGCGGGGCTGATCGGTCTCTACTCCGCCCTGGCCGCCGGCGAAGCCGATCCGACCATCTGGATTCTAAGCATTGCCGGACCCACTGCAGGTGTTTTTGTCCTGGTCTTTGTCGCGCTCGCGAATCTGGGCTCAACGCTGGTTGGCGCACACGCAGCGGCACTGGGTGTCGGTCAGTTCTCACCGATTACTCAGCGGATGCCTTGGAACGCCAAGGTTGCGACCGCGATTGTTCCTATGGCTGTGATCATCGTCCTGTTCCCTGGCGCATTCTACGATAACATCGGAACTTTCATGGCGTTCATCGGGATCGTAATTGCACCTATGATCGGGATCCAGATTGTCGACTGGTTCCTGTTGCACCGGCTTGACTCGCTGCATGTACCTTCACTCTATTGGCACGATAGACGGTCGAGGTACTGGTACCAATCAGGGTACAATGTGGTTGGGATAGTCGCTTTGGCTTGCGGGTCGCTGACATACGTGTATTTGCTTGATCCTCTGACCTTTGTACCGAACAATTGGCTCTTCCAATACACAACTGCGACACTTCCTGCAGCCGTGATTGGTGGTCTTGTATATTGGGTCGGGACAAATATGTTCTACAAAGAACACTAACCTACACTTTGTGCTGTTTCTGATCAGCGCCCACCCAAGGAGCAATCCGATGAATTCGCTGACTGAAGAGGCACGGTTGATCGAATTTGGAAAACAGGTTCGAGAGCGCCGCAAGGCGCTCCGGATGTCCATTCGAAAACTAGCGGAAAACAGCGATATTTCGCCAAGCTATGTGTCGGCCATTGAAAGTGGCCGCAACCCTGCTACGGGGCGACCACCCGAGCCATCGATCGGTATCGTCGAGCGATTGAACAGTGTGCTGGGTATCTCAAACTCTGTGTTCAGACCGGGAAGATCAATGTGCGGGCCCGGATGTCAACACAACCATGCGCTGTTGTATAGACTGGATGATGGCAAAGTCGAGCTCAGGCAAATTCTCAACCAGGCCTTCGGAACCGAGGTCAACCAATGGATTTGCATTTCTGACCCTCGTCAGATTCAAGAAAGTGATGAGGAGCTTATCGCGTGGCACTGGCCCTTTGGCAGTTTCCCCTATCCTGACAATTTTCTGGTTCCGGATCGGATCGGCGACGCGCTTGAGGCGCAAGTCGAGAAGGTCGCAAGTCAGATTACCAGTGAAAACTATGGTGTAGTGATCGCAGATTGCTCGGCAGTCATGCGCTGGATGATCAATCCAGACGCTGAGGTGGACTATGAGGACCAATGGATCGAAAGGTCGACCGAGATTTTCCAGCGTATCCTGGGGCGAGCGCCAGTGGTCAATACCTGCGTTTACGCGCATCGTGATCTAGAGGCTCTGGCAAAACAGATTGACGTATTGGACACGATCCTGAAGCTGTTTGCAGCACACTCCCAGACGTTTGCTGTTGACCATTCTGGACAGGTCCTAAGCGGTAGCAAAGCCTTCTCTGCAGTTCTGGCAGACAGTCGTCCCGGTGGCATAAGCAGCAGCGCTTGGCGCAGTATCAGTGGGGCTGCCGCCCTTTCATTCTCAGACCGCGCTTGACACTATCAATCAGGCCGGCACCGGAAACTCAACTGACGCAGATCAGTGAATTCCGCCGATCTTGTGGTTAGGCCGCTCAGACCTGTGTGAGGTCGCACTAGGTACCCACAGCAAGAAACTGTATTTCCCGTTTCGTATCGTGACCTCGAAGATATCATGGCTGACCAGTTTGTTGCACGGGTCAGTGTTGGGACATAGCGCGCCCTTTCCCATCTGAGGTTCAGGCAGGCTCGAACGCCGCACGACCCAGTGAGGTCATGCGGTTGAGTACGCTCATGGCTATCCGGACTTCCGTGTTTTGGGCGTCAATGTTCCTCGATTTCAAACCGCCGCCAATGATCGTTTTCCAGCGCCCGATCTGGGCTTCGACTATGGCCCGAAGGTTCTAGTCTGTTTCGGCCTGCCACTTCATT
>NZ_JBDWLR010000018.1:0-20468 GCF_039973035.1 Sedimentitalea sp. | reverse complement strand
TTGCCGTGCGACTTCGGAAAATAGGGCTTCAAACGCGCCATCTGCGCGTCGCTCAACCAGAAAAGATCAGACATATCACCGCTCAGTTTTCCGGCGGTGAATCATGATGCTCGCCTGAAATCAATGGGTCCAGACCCTAGCTTTGCCTGTTCGAGCAGTAGTGCTGAAGGTTTCCAGTGCGGGCCAATCTCGCTGTGATATTTGACCACCGCGGCGGCTACATGTGCCAGCCCGGTTTCCTCAGCAAAGAACATGGGCCCCCCACGGGTTTTCGGAAACCCGTACCCGTTAACGAAAATCACATCGAGGTCGCCGGTACGCTGCGCGATGCCTTCTTCGACAATCTGAAAACCGGTATTCACGAGCTGCCATAAGCAACGGTGGAGTATTTCCTCGTCTGACACGACGCGCTGTGTAATGCCCTTCTCGCGGGCCACCGCGGCGATCAGCTTTTCGACTTCGGGGTCGGGAACGCCGCGGCGTGCGCCTTCGGGATACTGGTACCAACCCGCACCAGACTTCTGACCGAGGCGACCTGCCTCAGCCAATCTGTCGGCGGTCGTAAACGGATACGGAGATTGCGCCCCGCGGGCTTGGCGAATGCGGTAGCCTACGTCTAGTCCAGCAAGGTCCATCACGGACAACGGACCCATCGCGAACCCCCAATCAGTTAGCACTTTATCGACCTGCCAGGGCAGCGCGCCTTCTTCGACCAGAATTTGTGCTTCGCGGTTGAAGTTGATGAACATGCGATTGCCCGCGAACCCGTCACACACGCCGACCAATACCGGAACCTTGCCCAACTTTTGTCCGATAAACATCGAGGTGGCGATCACGTCCTTGGCAGTATCATCGGCACGGACGACCTCTAGTAACTTCATGATATGAGCGGGGCTGAAAAAATGCAGCCCTATGACATCCTGCGGACGGGCAGTTGCATTGGCAATCTTGTTGACGTCGAGCGTTGAGGTGTTCGTGGCCAGAATGGCACCGCGTTTGCAGACCGCATCAAGTTTGGCAAAGACATCGCGCTTCACATCCAACGCCTCGAACACGGCCTCTACAACGATATCTGCCGAACCAAGGTCATCAAAGGAAACCGATCCTCTGATTAGGTCAATGCGCGCGGCCGCTTGGTCATCGGTGATCCTGCCTTTGTCACGCGCTGTTTCATAAGATTTCCGAATACCGGCCAGCCCGGCTTCGATACGCTCCTGTTCTTGTTCAATGATCATCACGGGAATGCCCGCGTCAGCAAAGCACATCGCAATCCCGGCACCCATCGTACCGACACCTATGACACCGGCGCTCTTAATCGGGCGCAAAGGCGTGTCCGAAGGCACATCAGCTACTTTGCGTGCAGAACGTTCCGCAAAGAAAATATGCCGCTGGGCTCTCGCCTGAGATGATACATTGAGCCGCGCAAATGTCTCGCGTTCCCACTCAAGGGCTTCATCAATCGGCGTTGAATAGGATTTCTCGACCGCTTCTACCGCTGTGGTTGCCGCAAGCGCACCACGGGCGCGACGCAGGAATTGTGCAGCAACCTGTTTCAGCGCATCCGGCGTGCCGGAAACGGATTTGTCGCGGACAAGGTTTCGCGCAAGACCTTTGGTCACACGGGTCTGGACCGCCATTAGCGCCTCTTCGAAATCGGCAGAGATCGCTTCTGCAAGACCGTCTCTCAGCGCCACTTCGGCACTAAAAGGTTTGCCGGACAGGATGATTTCGAGCGCTCTGGGGCCGCCGATAAGCCGCGGCAGCTTTTGTGTTCCGCCCGCCCCGGGAATGTTACCAATATTTATTTCCGGAAAGGCCAGTCGGGCGCCCGATATGGGGTAGATATAGTCGCACCCAAGAGAAATCTCTAATCCACCGCCGTATGCAATGCCGTTAATAATCGCCACGACAGGCTTGGACCCGTTCTCTAGTTGAGCAATGAGATCGGAAAGGTAGGGCTTCTTGCGACCTGAATTGAACTCGGTGATGTCCGCACCTGCAGAAAAGAACTTTCCTCGCCCTGTCAGAACCGTTGCGGCTACATCTGGATTGGCTTCAAAGGCGCTATGAGCTTCGGAAATTGCGTGGCGCAATTTATATCCCAAGGCATTTACGGGGTCATGGGTCATGCGGATGACACCGATTGATCCGCGTATTTCGGTTTCGATATAGGTTTGCATGAGTGTTCCTGTTCCTAGTTCAAAGCGCGGCATCAGAACCAAGGATGGCGGTTGCCTGATGCGAAAGCGTGATGCCGTTGCCGTGACAGAGGACAGCATCCACGGCGAGTACTTGCCGGTCACCCGCATCGCCCCGATGCTGTCGAGCGGCCTCAATTAAGGTGAAGACACCATACATGCCTAGATGGCAGAACGAGAGGCCACTACCGTTGGTATTGACCGGCAAACCACCACCCGGTGCGATGTGCCCTCCACTAAAAAAGGCACCACCTTCACCTTTTTGATAAGAGCCGAGGTCTTCGAGGAAAAGGATCACATTGATTGTAAAGGCATCATAGAGTTGCAGGATGTCTATGTCACTTGGGGTGAGGTCGGCCATTTCAAAGGCGCGTGCACCGGATTCTCGCGCCGGTATGGTGGCGATGCTTGGCATCTCGGACTCTGCACGGGCGTAGGCCGCTGTGCCGCCGCCAAAGAAAAAGGCTCGTCGTTCCTGCAGCTCCCGCGCCCGGTCTGCAAGGGTCGTGACCACGGCTTCTCCGCGATCGGCGCAGACTTGTAGCCACAAACGTCCATCTGCAACCTTTTGCTGAAAGGCAGGACTCGGGCGGACCGGTGGTAATCTAGACATCTATCCTCACGCACGATCGTGTTCTTCAAACCTGCAGCGGTCCGTCACTAGAATCGAAGTCCAATTGATGTTTGCTATGCGAACAATAGTTTCATATTACGGCTAGCACTCGACCATTGAGATGGCAACGAGGATTCTGGACACGAGATACGCACGGCTTGTTTGACGCCGAGTTCTTAACTAACGCTACGAGAACACAAGCAGAGAGCGGCATATGGCGGAAAACGGAACGGACCCAAAAGCGGATCGGCAGTTTGTTACGTCTTTGGAGCGGGGGTTGCGGTTGATTTCTGCCTTCCGTCCGGATGACCGGATGCTCAGTAATCAGGAACTGGCCGACCGCACCGGTTTGCCGCGTCCGACTGTGGTCCGGTTTACCCACACACTTCGTCGGCTCAAATATCTTGCCCTGCATTCAGAGGGGGGGCGCTACAGCCTTACACCGCGTGTGCTGGAGCTTAGCAGAGGCGCTTTTATCGCGTCTGCTATTCAAGATGTCGCGCGCCCGATCATGACCACTTTGTCTGAAGCCGGCCCTATTTCCGTGGCTCTTGGCGTCCCAGTAGATCAAGGCATCCGCTATATAGAGCTGGCCAGACGGCCTGAGGCAATCGTTCTAAACTTGAACGTCGGTGCCGTCATCCCAATCCTGACCACCGCGATTGGCCGCGCGTATCTTGCAAGCATGAACCCTTCGGAACGCAACGAAGCGCTGTCGATGCTCGAGCGGAAAGAGCCCTCGACGTTTTCCGCGCAGATCAAGGAGATCGAAACGGAAATCGGGAGATATCCGGCACAGTGTTATGCCAGTTCCTTCGGATCATGGTGGCCCGAGCTTAGCGCTATAGGTACGCACATACGTGTTGTGGAAGATGGCGACCCTTTACTTCTGTCGGTGTCGGGCCTGTCATCCATCGTTACCCGTGAAAGCGTGGCGGAGGAATACGCCTCTGCGCTCCTGAACGCCGCGCAAGCTATCCGGAGTCAAATCAGGCGGGCGCTTGCGCCATAGCATCATTGTGGCGACTCCTAGACTAGCACTTTCATGTTCGCATAGCGAACGCACATTTTAAAAAATGTTGACCTAGAGGACGCATTGGCCAATAACACGCCATAAGAATTTGGCTTGGAGGTGGCTTTGATGGCTGATCGGGAACTGTCTGTAGGTGGTGACTCGCAACTGGATGTGACAGGTTACGAAAGTGGCCGCGAATTTATGGACCGCTTAACCGGTCTGTTGGCGCCAAAGAGCGTTGCAGTCATCGGTGCCAGTGCGAATGAACAAGGCTGGAGCGGCGGAGCGATCCCGATTTTGCGGCGTCTTGGTTACACAGGCAAGATCTATCCGGTGAACCCCAAGTACGACGAACTGAACGGGATGACCTGTTATCCCTCCGTCACGGCGATCCCTGATACCGTCGATTCGGCGCTTATGTTCGTACCTCAGAAACTGCTTCCATCACTCTTGGAAGAATGCGGGCAAAAGGGCGTGCGCGGGGCAGTCATCCTTGCCTCGGGCTTTTCCGAAACAGGGGAAGAAGGGCGGGCGCTGGAAGAAACGCTGCGCGAGGTCGCCAACCGGAACCGCATAGCGATTTGTGGTCCTAACTGCTTGGGGCTGGCAAACCTGAATAACGGTTTTATGGGACTTACAGCTGCGACGTTCCCCGAAGACATGTCAGCAGGGCACACTGCATTAGTTTCTCAAAGTGGACAGCTCTTGATGGTGCTCTTGTCGCGGGCGCATGACCAAGGGGTTCATATGCGCTATGTGGTTTCAACCGGCAACGAGTTAAACGTCGAAGCGGCTGACTACGCCCGTTGGGCGCTCGAGGATCCCGAAATCAGGTCTGTATGCATGGCGTTAGAGGGGCTGCGAACCCCCGACCGGTTCCTTGAGTTGACTGAACAGGCGCAGAAGCTTGAGAAGCCACTTATTGTTCTAAAGCTCGGACGAAGCCAGCGGGCCGCGCGTACAGCGTTGGCTCATACTGGTAAAATGGCTGGTGCATTTCGCACCTATGAGGCGGTGTTCAGACAACGCAACGTCGTGTCTGTAGACGATCCGCTCGAACTGGCCGAGGTTGCAGCCCTTTTTGAAAAATGTCCTGTATCACGCGGAGATAGGGTATCGGTTGTCACGTTCTCCGGAGGCTGGAGCGGCGTCATGGCTGACCAGTGTGAGGCGATTGGCCTTCCTATGGCTGACTTCACTGAAGAGACGGTGGAGAATTTGCGTCCACTTCTGGACTTTACGCCACCGGTCAATCCGCTAGATCTGTCCGGCAACGTAAACAATCACCCAGAGCGTTGGGGCGCAAGTCTTGATGTTGTGCTCGCCGATGACAACACCGACATTATGGTCGTATTTATCCACCAAGTACGTGAGGCATGGCGTGGACGGTTGATCCAGCCGGTGCTTGATCTCGTGAAGACAGCTGATAAGCCGATCATCATCGTCTATGATGGTGGTAAGGTCGTTGAGGCCGGATGGGATTTGCTTGCGGCAGACAAAAGCCTGCCGATCTATCGCGGCACACAACCAATGCTAAAAGCGTTGAAGAAGTTTGTCGACTTCCACAGCCGGAAGGCGCAATTGCGCACGGCCCCGAATCCACCTGTGCCTAACGCCAACGGAGCAAGAGTGGCTCGCGATCTATTGGTGCAAAGCGCGCGAAGTCTTTCAGAAGACGCTGCCAAAGCGGCGCTGGATGCCTATGGGTTGCCTGTGGTCAGCGAAATGCTTGTTCATAGCGAGGATGAAGCCCTTCGTGCTGCCGATGAAATTGGTTTTCCAGTCGTTATGAAAGGGTTGGCAGAAGGGATGGAGCACAAGTCCGAAGCTGGCCTTGTGAAGTTGAGCCTGTCGGATGAGGCGGCGGTGCGGACGGCCTTCCATGATCTTCGCTCCAAGCTAGATGGACAAACGCTGAATGGCGCCTCGGCGCCATGTCTGGTGCAGAAGATGGTCAAGGGGGGCGTGGAGGTCATCCTTGGCATGCAGAACGACCCGGATTTCGGCCCGATGATCCTTTTGGGGGTGGGCGGCGTGATGACCGAGTTACTTAACGACGTGGCGCTGCGGCGCGCTCCATTGGACCGGATTGACATAGCCGAGATGATAGATGAAACCCGTTTGTGCCAGCTTCTGGATGGTTTCCGTGGTGACCCATGCGCTGATCGCAACGCGCTTGAAAAGGCGGTAATGAAGTTTTCCGATTTCGCGGTGGCACATCAAGATCAGATCGAAAGCGTCGACATTAACCCGCTGCTTGTATTGCCGGATGGCGAGGGTTGCGTTGCGGTCGACGCGCTGATTGTCAAGGCCGGTACGGACCTATGACGGACCTGTTAAACAGCCCAGAAGACCATGCATTTCGTAGAGAATTACGTACCTTCGTTTCCGAAAACCTTGATGCGGAAACGCGGCGCAAGGTGTCACGCGGCGCCCCTCTGGACCGAAAAGATTTCGAGCAGTGGCAGTCCAGTCTGCACAAAGTTGGCTGGGTCGCGCCAGCCTGGCCGGTCGAACATGGCGGACCAGGATGGAATACACGCCAGCGGATGATCGCAGATGAAGAGTTTTTCCGGCTCCATACGCCGCCTTTGCCGGGGTTCGGTCTTAAAATGATCGGCCCAATCCTCATGCGTTTCGGCACCAAGGCGCAGCAGGAACGCTTTCTACCGCGAATCTTGTCCGGAGAGGATTGGTGGTGTCAGGGCTTTTCAGAGCCGGGGGCCGGATCGGATCTTGCATCGCTGCGCATGAAGGCGATCAGAACAGAAGGTGGTTGGATACTGTCGGGCTCCAAGACTTGGACGACCTACGCACAATACGCCAACTGGATTTTCTGTTTGGTGCGCACGGACCCTGAGGTGAAAAAACAGGAGGGCATATCAATGATGCTTGTTGATATGTCATCAGAAAATGTCACCCGACGTCCGATTCGACTTATGGACGGGACCGAAGAGGTCAACGAGATATTTGTTAATGACGTGTTTGTTCCAGATGAAATGGTCGTTGGAGAAATCAACAAAGGCTGGACCTACGCGAAGGCACTGCTGGAGCATGAACGCTTTGGGATCGGCGGGATCGGGCGGTCAAAACATCTGCTGCAAAGAGTCCGCGAAATGGCTGTTGCTGCAGGACGTGAGAATGACACCGAAGTTGCGAATGCCCTTGATGCGCTGGAAATTGACATAATCGCAGTCGAGGCGACAACGCTACGGTTTATGGCAGCGGTCGACGCGGGTGAAAAAATTGGGGCCGAGACGTCTTTGTTGAAGGTGCGCGGCACCGAAATTCAACAAGCCCTAACCGAGGTGATGTTGGACATCGCCGGTCCGGCTGCATTGCGCAAACGTGGCGGACAATGTGTCGAAGATACTTTCGAGAACGTGACTTACCAGTTCCTGAACTGGCGAAAACTGTCGATTTACGGGGGAAGCAATGAAATTCAGCGTGGCATCCTTGCGAGCCAGGTTCTGGGACTTTGAGGAGTAAACCATGATTCAATTCGAGCTTCCCGATGAAGAAGCCCTGCTGCTGAAAGAAACAGCAGAAAGGTTTGTGACCGAAAAATACACTTTGCCCCAGCGGGAGAAAATCCTGGAAGGTCCAATTGATGCAAAGCCTGCTTGCTGGGCGGAAATGGCTGAATTGGGCTGGCTTGCGGCGCCGTTACCGGAAAACGTAGGCGGGCTTGGCCTCAAGGTGGGACAGATTACGCCCTTTCTTGGAAAGCTGGGCGCTGGAATGATTCTTGAGCCGGTTGTAGAGGTCACAATGCATTGTGCGCCAACCATCGCCCGCGCATTGGCAGCAGATCGTGCAGTCGGGGCGCTGGAAGCCATTCTCAGTGGAGATAGGCTTGAGGTGACTGTGACGGGATCGCCCATTTCGGCGACTTTGTCCGGGGACAGCTTTGTTCTAGACGGATGCGCGGAACTGGTGCTCGGAGGGGCGTTCGCAGATGCGTTCTGGGTTGTCGCACGCTCCGGCAGCGACAGTTTGCTGGTGCGCGTCACCCGTGATCAGGTGCAGATTGAACCGTTTCGTCTGCTGGATGGTCAAGCGGCAGGACGCATAACTTTTGACGACGTCACGTGTGCCAAGTCAGAAGTAATTCTGGCCTGCGCAGATGCTGTTGCCTATGGCGACGACATGTCTATGGTCGGTCAAATTGCGGAAATGACCGGTCTTATTGAAGCCCTTTATCGCGACACTCTTGATTATGTGAAGCTTCGTGAGCAGTTTGGCCGCCCCATAGGCCGGTTTCAGGCGGTGCAACATCGAATGGCTGACATTTTTATCAAACACGAAGAGGCACAGTCGATGGTCCAACTGGCCGCGGCGGCGATGGACGCCATGGATGGTGCATACCGGCGGCATCTCGTGTTGGCTGCACGGATCAAAGTTGCTGAAAATGCGCGTGCTGTGTTGCGTGACGCGGTGCAATTGCATGGCGGTATGGGCGTGACGGATGAGCTGCGGGTCGGCCAAAGGGTGAAACGTCTTTTGGTGTTGACCCAGATCGGTGGAAATCGAAGTGACCACTTGAAGCGGTTCCGATCTGCTGCCTGACTAGTCGGGGACGGGAGAGGGCGTAAGCCGGAATTTAGTCCCGGCCTCGGCTCTTTGAGTCAAAGGGTCATTCCGCCATCAACGACAAGAACATGGCCCGTTACCATGCTTGCACCGGCACACAGGAAAAGGGCGGTCTCGGCGATGTCTTCGGGGGAAGACCGGCGCTTGAGTACGGCCTGATCACGGGCCCATTGTTTGCGTTCTTCTGGCCAGTCTTCTGTCCAGGGTGTCTTGGTCTGGCCAGGCGCGATTGCATTTACCCGCACCTCAGGCGCGAGACCACGCGCGAGACTGCGGGTCAGACTTACGAGACCCGATTTGCTGGCCGCGTAGGCGATTGAACTACCCTGTTCGCCAATTCCGGCAATCGAGGCCATGTTGACGATCGCCCCCCGGCTTTCTTTCAACGCACTTGCTGCCGCATGAGCGCAGCGAAACGGTCCAATAAGGTTGGTCCCCAGCAGAAGCTGCCAGAAATCTTCGGTCATCTGGACAAGGTCGGACGGTGGGATTTTGTCTCTTGTTCCGGACGTGCCCGCGTTGTTCACAAGGTAATCGATGCCACTCATTTGGGCAATTGCGGTTTCAACCATCTTTTCGGCGGAGCCAGGGATGGAGATGTTCCCCGGCGTGGCAATCACGTCAAGGCCCTGTTCGGATAGCTCCGCTACTTTGGCGGCACCGGCAGGGTCATCTTCGAGGTGGTTGATTGCAACCTTTGCGCCCATGCGGGCCAGCATCGTGACGATGGCAAGCCCGATGCCCGAAGCACCCCCCGTGACCAAAGCCCGCTTGCCGGCTAGATCAGCCGTAATCATTATTCGTCTCCTTCGAATGAGTTGAGAAAAGCCTTGAACTGCAGGAGCCGCAAATCACGGTTTTGGAACAGCGTCTCGGCTGGTGTGTCGCCATAATCGTAGAATCCGGAACCGGAATTTACACCGTTGCGGCCGGCTTCGATGAGGCGGTCAAGCGCAGGGGTCGCACCCGTGTTTTCAGGTGGCTGATAGGTTTGCCCTGCAATGCCGTTTCGGACCATCGCCAAGCCGGTGTAATCCATTTTGCACATGTGCCCGAGAACTGCCAGCCGTTCGACCAGTCCATAACGTATGGAATAGTCTATATCCTCTGCCTTTACCCAGCCCTCATCGATCATACGCAAACACTCAAGGTTCAGCGCAGCTTGTAACCGGTTGGCGACATAGCCCGGAACGAGACGGTCAAAAACCAACGGAGCTTTGCCAAATCTCTCATAAAGGGATTTCAGACCGGGGATGATTTCTGGGTGCGTTTGTGGGCCGGGAGACAGGTCAACTAGATCAATGATATAGGGAGGTGTGTACCAATGGGCGACCGCGGCAGTGCTTTGTCGTGCGTCGGGCACCAGCGGGAAGATGTCCAGATAGGATGTGTTGCTTGCAATAATTGTTTGGGCCGGAGCGTAGCGGTCGATTTCTTCGAAAACTGCACGTTTTATATCTGGTTTTTCAACCACGGCCTCAACGACAAGATCTCCGTCTTCTACTGCATATTGCAGGCTTTCAACGATTACGATGTGATCCTGTGCGTCGATTGCTTCGTCATCGGTGATGGTTCCAGCTTCGACAAGGGTTTTGCATGCAGCAGCGATAAGGTCCACCGCGTTGGCAAGCACAACCGGATCGCGATCGTAAAGGGTGGTATCGCATCCGCCCAATCCGTGGACTAATGCCAAAGCATGGCCCATTGTACCGGCGCCGATCACAGCAACATTCTGGATTTCTAAGGTCATTGGGGTTTCCTGGAATACGGTTGGATTCAGGCGGTTTCACGTCGGATGAGTTGGACACCAAGATCGATGTTGATGCCGTCCGCGTCCGGTTCTGCAAAACGGTGCAATATTTGTTCAACGACTTTGTCGGCAATTTCGCGTCGTGGCGGGCGTATTGTACTAAGCGGTGGATTGGTGAATGGCCCAATATCCAGATCGCCGTAGCCAAGAATTTTGAGATCGTCAGGGATAGCTAATCCCATCCGGCTGGCTTCGAACATTGCGCCCAGTGCCAGCATATCACCAGAAAACGCGATGGCTTGGGTTTCGGGTTGTTCTGCAAGCACTTGCCTCAACGCGTTACCCCCTTCGCCAAGGTCGCGACTGTCCGCAGATAGTAGGTTGGGCGATATTCCTGTCAGCTGCTGGAATCTATCTTGAAAACCGTCCGCTCGTGCTCGCGCCCGACCGTCCTTGCCCAGGATTGCGCCAATAAAGGCCGCTGACCTGCACCCGGTGTCCACGAAATGCTGGGCTGCAATATGACCGGCAGTGGCGTTAGAGAAACCGATGCCAATATCTATGGGCCGCTCACCGTAGTCCCACATCTCAACGACCGGACTTGTCGCTTTGGACAGAATGCCTAACGTACCCCGCGTGTGCTCTCGTCCGGTGATAACAAGCGCCGCCGGATTCCAGCTGGAAAAAGCCGTGACAATCGCCTCCTCACGATCAACGTCATAATCATGCTGGCCGATCATAAGCTGATACCCTTCGGGCTCCAGCAGAGCTGTCATGCGTTCAAGTGTGGCCGCGAAGAACGAGTTGGTCAGGCTGGGGACAATCACTCCGATCAAGGGGGCGCGCGCACCGGCGAGGCTGCCGGCGATGCGGTTGGGCGCGTAACCCAGTCGCTGTGCCGCAGACTGGACCCGTTCACGCAGGACATCTGAAACAGAAGCAGGCGCGCGAAGAGCCCGGGAGACAGTCGCCGGGGAGACACCAGCAATCCGCGCCACATCCTCCATGCGGACGCGCTGCGGGGCTGGTTTGTTCCGATGCGTCACGTGGAAAGCCTTTGAAAATGACCAAGTCCCGCAGAGGATAGGCAGGTTTTACCAATTTGCAAGCGATTTCAAATTTTTGAAGGATTACACATCAAATAGTCTTTTTTCTTGCAAAATTGGCAGTATTTGCAATATGAATGTGATGAAAGCGCTTTCATAATGAAGGGAAACCAGAATGGCAGCTGAAAAGCCAACCCAAATAACCGGTGCGCGATTCATCGCAGAATCTTTTAGTCAGCTTGGTGTCAGCCACGTCTTTTTCATGGATGCAATGTTGAGGCCCACGCTCGTCGAAATGGAAGATTTGGGTATCTCGCGAATCCTGGCTCATTCGGAAAAGTCCGCGGCTTATATGGCCGATGGTTACGCGAGAGTAGGCGGGCGTGTTGGGGTCTGCATGGCGCAATCGGTAGGAGCCGCAAATCTGGCAGCTGGTTTGCAGGACGCGTATCTTCATCGTGCGCCAGTTGTGGCGTTGACCGGACGCAAGGAGCCGATGCTTCGCTATCGCAACGCGTATCAGGAAGTGCCGCATACACCGCTATTCGCCTCCGTCACGAAGGCGTCAATGGACATAAGCGAAGCGCGGGAAATACAGCATCTACTCCCGCAAGCGTTCCGCGAAGCTGCGGATGGTTCGCCGCGTCCTGTGCACCTTGATGTCAACGGTCTTGGAGGAGAAATCATAGAAGGCGGCGCCATTGAAAATGCAGTTTTGCCGCCAGCTGAACTCGGGCAATTACCCAAACATCGGCCTCAAGCCTCTGCGGAAGCAGTGCAGGCAGCAGCGCTGACATTGTCCAAGGCAGAACGGCCTGTTTTCGTGGTCGGCGCCGGTGCGATCCAAGCAGAAGCACACGCCGAACTGGCGGCCTTGGCAGAGAAGCTCAACATCCCCGTGGCTACCTCATTGGGTGGGCGCACAATTATTCCAACAACCCACCGTCTACATATAGGGACGGTAGGCACCTATTCCGCACCTCCGGCCAACGCGCTTGTCTCCGAGGCGGACCTTGTGATCTACGTGGGTTGTCACGCGGGGGACCAGCCGACCAACAACTACACGGTCCCTGCACAAGGGACGCCAATCATACAACTTGATCTCGACGGGCAGGAGATCGGGCGGAATTACCCGAATGTGACGCCGGTCTGGGGGTGCCCGAAACGAGCATTGGCAGATCTGGTGAAAAGGGTCGAGGCGCATAATGAGTGGGTCGACTGGGCAGACTATGTCGGAAAGACCGTGTCGGCTTGGCGCGACGAAATGGAACCGCTTTGTCAGCCCGGCGATGGCACGATCCGTGTCGAGCATCTATGCCGCGAAATTTCAGAGGCTCTTCCGGAAAACGGCGTTCTGGTCGCGGATACCGGATATTCCGGGATTTGGTCCGCGACTATGATTGACCTGCCTCATGCAGGCCAAAGTTATCTGAGGGCTGCTGGGTCTTTGGGTTGGGCGTTTCCGGCATCATTGGGTGCGCAGTGCGGAGCGCCTGACCGTCCTGTAGTTTGCTTTTCTGGTGACGGGGCATTCTATTATCACCTGACAGAGCTGGAAACGCAGAAGCGCTGGAATATTCCGGTGGTTACAGTAATCAACAACAATTCGGGGTTCGGGCAGGGCACGCCGAAGGTGGCATCGTTCTATGACGGTCGTGACGGTGGTAATCCGGACGAAATCAACCGCTTTGGGCCCACTGATTTTGCCGCAGTCGCACGCACCATGGGTGTGGAAGGGGTCCGGATTGAAGATCCTGCCGATCTCGGCCCGGCGCTGCGCAAAGCCATTGCTGCACGCAAGCCGGTGTTGATCGACGTTGTAACTGACATCTACCCGCGTGCACCTGAGGCTTGGTCGCCGCCTGTCGAATAAGAAAAAAACGACCAGCAGACACGATCGCCTGAAAGCGCATTTGCCGGATGAGTCTACCTCATCCGGCTTTTTTGTTGGCAGCGTGCCGTTAGGCACGTCTTCACCCAGCCGCAAGAAAGCCACTTGAATCAAAAATGAAATAGTGTTTTAAAAGTGAAACGCGGTGGATTTCCTGCCAGAGTTTGCAGCGCGAGACCGTAAACTGAGATGAAAAGCTAAAGTGTGAAGTGTCAGTGTGAACTGGCCTGCACCGTTCCTGCCTTTGATGACGAAAGACCCCGATGGCGGACTCGAGAGAGAAAATATTTATTACCGGTGCTACAGGCTTTCTCGGATCTTGGATCGTCGCCGGTCTTGTGGATCAAGGTCACCAAGTGGTGGCCACAGACATAAGCACTGACCATCGGCGTCTTAAGCTGATAAAGCCGGATTTGCCGGCCGATCTGGTTGATTTCCGGACCTGTGACGTGACGGAGCCGGCAGCCCTTGAAGGGCTGATCTCGGAGACGCAACCGACGGGCATTGTTCACCTCGCCGCGCTGCAGATCCCCCAGTGCCGGAGCATGCCCGCACTTGGGGCGGCCATTAACATTGGCGGGCATATCAATGTCCTCGAGGCGGCCCGAAAATTCGATATTGAGCGCGTCCTCTATACCAGCTCGATCGCAGCCAAGCCGCGCGGCGCTGCGAACGGGCCCTCCAATCTCTACGGCGTTTTCAAGAAAGCCGATGAAGATATTGCTCGGATTTACTGGGAAGATCACAAATTGCCAAGTCTGGGCCTGCGTCCCTATGTGGTCTACGGCGTTGGCCGCGACGACGGTGAAACATCGGCGATTACCCGTGCGATCGAGGCTGCGGCTTTGGGCGAGACGTACGAGATCCCCTTTTCTACAAGCAGCTGTTTTCAATATGCAGCTAACGTAGCTGATGTGTTCGTCCGTGCTGCATCATCGACGTGGAACGGAGCGCTCCTGTCTGACATTACGGACATAACCCACTCGACGCTTGAAGTGATAAACGCAATCAAAGAATTTGTTCCGAATGCGCAACTTAGCTGTGCAGAGACCGTGCGCGTGTCGCCTAGCGATGGCTTTGATACATCGGCACTCAAATCAGTTATCGGCGAGTTTTCCGAGTATCCACTTTCCCAAGGAATTGCGGAAACTATTCAGCTTTATCGCGAAATTGCGGCGCGTTCGTGATGCAACAAACGGGATGTCCGTGAACGATGTACCCTAGCCCGTCGAGGGTTGTTTTGTAAGTGGCTTGTCGATAAATCTATAGCACTGAATTTCCCCCGAACAGAACTTGATGGGACGCTAGATTGGTCAAACGAAAAGAAGCTCCCCCTGCTGAAAGCGGACTAAAGGATTACAGGATAAATTCCGGCCTTTCGCGGGGACTGGCGGTTTTGAAGGTGTTCGGGCCTGACAATCGACCCATTAGCAATGCGGAAATCGCTTCCCGGTTGAGCTTGTCCAAGGCCACAGTTTCGCGGCTGACGTTCACGCTGTTAGAACTTGGATATCTGGTGCATGACGAGGCGTCGGGGCGATATGCTCTCGGCCCAGCCGTATTGACGCTTGGCTATGATGTGCTTGCGCAAATGGAGATCCGCGATATTGCGCGACCGTATATGCAGGAACTGGCCGAGTATGCTGATGCGAGCGTTTACCTGGGGTGCGCGAATGGCAACGAGGTTATCTACGTTGATGCGTGTCGTACCCCTGCGTCAATGGCCATTCGACTTGGTGTTGGGTCGCGTATCCCAATGGCCAGTACGGGTATGGGGCGGGCAATATTGGCTGCATTGCCAGCAGTCGAACGCGAAGCCAAATTGGCCGAAATTGCAAAAGAATATGGTGACGACTGGTCCCGCGTCGAGGCATCCACGCGAGAGGCGATTAAATTCGCACATGAGCATGGCTACGCCTTGAGTGATGGCGACTGGATCGCCGAAGCCAACTCCGCAGGGGCCGCTGTGTGTCGTGAGGACGGCTATCCGGTTTATGCGATAAACGTTGGTGGGTTGCGATCAATCGTCACCACAGAAAGGCTTAAGACTGATCTGGCCCCTCGACTGTTGAAAGTGAGCCAACAGATTGCGAAGGTTGCGCGCGGGATGCTTTGAGCAACTGAGCTTCGCCGTTTATCGAGCTATTGGCCTCTCTTCGACGTCTTCATTTGCTCAAGAATAGCCGCGACAGCGAAATAAATCAGCGTTGGCTTAACTCCTTTGGTCCACCCAAAGCAGGGGGCTCTGCGATAGATTAGGACAAACTGCGCGCCTAGGTCGACCGCTGCCACATGGTAAGCGTCATTGCATGACGTTTGCTGGATATCATAGCCATTTCAGCGACCTATCCCGTTGTCTCATGGGCGATGTATGTAGCTGACTGCGTACCCCACAACCAGAGAACCCGTCAATCTTTGCTTCATTTCAAGCAAAATTCCGAAATTGGGTAAAATGACTATTGCAAACTATAATTGCGCATAGCAGAATTAATGGTGAAATTTTCGGCGCTCTTTTGGCGTTGGCATGCTCTTGAGGAGGAGTGCTCTATGAAAACGAACGAAGGTGTAATCGCGACTTTCCTGGAAGCTGGAATCACGCAGGGCTTCTCTTTGCCAGGGCTTGGTATCACATGGTCACTTCCGGCATTCCACGATCGTCGGGACGAATTCGACCTTGTACTCGCTCGCTCCGAGCAATCCGCTTCAGTCATGGCGCAAGTGGCAGGCAAGCTTACCGGCAAGCCCGGACTTTTGATGGCTCAGGGACCGTTTGCGACCTCCACAGGGGCATTCGGTATTCTGGAGGCCTACTTCTCCTCTTCACCAATGGTCATCATGACTGACACCTCCTGTTATGACGGGTTCGGTCAGCAGGGTGTCTATCAAACAATGACCGGTGACTATGGTGCGGGTGATGCGTTTGCGGTCTTGAAGACCATGACCAAATATGCGACCTATGCAACGACGCCAGCTGAAGCGATCTATGGCACCCAGATGGCGATTAAACATGCGATGACCCCCCGCCAAGGGCCAGCGGCGATGATCATGCGGACCAATATCATCAAGCAAGAAGTCGCAGAAGAACAGCGTGCTAAGCTGTACCCAACCGTAGGGTATCTGCGTCACGCACCGATGGTACCGGATCAGGCGGAGTTGGCAAAGATATCGGTTGCTCTCGCAGAAGCCAAGAACCCCGTTATCATCGCAGGAAACGGGATCTATATGAGCCGTTCGGGCAACAAGCTACAGGAATTCGCGGAACGCGACGGCGTAGCAGTCACATCGAGCTATCACGGCAAGGGCACTATCGATGAAACCTGTGATGTCGCCGTCGGGATGATGGGGAATTGGGCGTCTGCGGCGGCAAACCGCACAGTACAGGGGGCTGATCTGATCCTCGTTCTTGGTTGTTCATTGGGACCGGAATATACCCGTTTTCGGGATGCTAACATGATGCGGCCGGGGGACCAGAAGATCATTCAGGTGGACATCGACCCGCTTCAGGCCGGTTGGGTTCTGCCTGTGGATCAGGCTGTTACCGCTGATGTATCTGATGTGCTCGACTACCTGTTAACCACGGATCGGGCGAATGACCGGCTTGTGGCTGCTCGGAAAGAACGCATTGCGGCAATCAAAAACGAGAATGAATATGGTGTCTTGCCACAATACGAAACGCGCTCCGGTACTTTGCATTATGCCGATATCATGCGGTCTCTCGGAGAATTCCTGAGCGAAGACGATCTTCTGACACTTGATGCCGGAACCAACCGGATCTGGGCGACATCGCGTTTGCCGCTCCGGCATCCGCACCAATTGGTGGCACCCGGTGGTATCGGTGGTATGGGGTGGAGCACACCAGCAGCTACTGGAGCCAAGGTGGTTTGTCCACAAAAGCGGGTAACTGGTTTGATCGGTGACGGCGGGTTTGTGATGACAATGGACGCGATCGCTACCGCAGCAGAGCGCGGGCTTGATGTGGTATATGTCGTTGCCAACAATGCGGGTCTGGGCATGGTCCGCGACAACCTTGGAAATCAGGCGATTGGTGTCGATTTTGCGGACCATGACTTCACGAAGGTCGCCGAGGGTCTGGGCGGATCTGGTGTCACAGTGACCGAGGCCGACCAGATGGGCGATGCGTTGCGAGAGGCGCATAGCCGGGGTGGTCCCGTTGTGATTGACGTTAAGGTCGATCCCACAGCAAGCCACCGCGATTGTTCGGACTATGCTGACCTGCCGGAAGGGGACATGATCAAGTGAACCGCGCCGGTTTAGCGATGACTCAGCTTTGTAGTTGGGCTAAACCAGCGTCATGACCGAAACCCCTCCAGAACAGGCGCCAAAACGGCGACGGGGCCGGCCGCGTCAAGACATAGGTGCGGCCGCCCTTAACCAAGACAGGCCCTTCGTCAGTTCTTTGGCGCGGGGAATGTCCATTCTACGCGCGTTTCAGGCAGAAGACCGCGTTCTAGGCACCCAAGCGTTGGCAGATCGCACAGGCCTTCACAAAACGACAGTGTCACGCTTGGTCGGAACGCTCACGCAGTTGGGTTATCTGCGTTATATGCCCGAGTATGGCAAATATGCGGTTTCCAATCAGGTGCTAACGCTTGGCTACGCCGTGATGGGCCGATTTGGATTTGGCGAAATGGTGCGCAACCGGATGGAAGACATCGCCCAGCAAGGCGAATGTGTGGTCGCCCTCAGCGTTCGGGACCGTCTGGACATGATGTTCGTCGAACTTATCCGCCAGCCCACAGCGAACTCCTTGTCCTTGAATGTTGGGTCACGCATCCCAATGGCAGAGTCGGCGCCGGGGCGTGCATTTCTTTTCGCTGCCGATGATGCTGAGCGGGAAAAGTTGATGGAAGAGCTTGCGGACTTCCACGGCAACGACTGGGAGAACACAAAGAAGGTGGAGCTTCAGTCCGCACTTGATCGAATGAGACGACAAGGCCATTCTGACTCGTTCGGCGAATGGCGTGGCGAACACAACGCAATTGGGATCCCTTTGCATGACCCGTTCACCGGGGATATTTACACTTTGAGCGTAGGCGGCAATGCGCACAACTTGTCTCCTGAAAGATTGCGTCTCGAGTATTTACCGAAGCTCTTTAGCGCAGCGCAGGAAATTGGGTCGTTGGGCGGCGGGTCGTTCTAGGTTGCGTGCTGTCGCATCCCGCATCGAGATTAAACTGATTTAACAACGCGTCAGCGTGAAGCCTATTGCGCCTCAGCATTTGGGGAAACTTGTACTAATTTAATATTGTGGAATTTAGTTCCGATAAGTATGATCTTTTCAGATTGCTAAGCACAGTCTTTATCTTTCAGGAGGATTTAAATTATGTCCGGATTGCAGGACAAAACTGCACTCGTTTCCGGTGCGGCTGATGGTTTGGGTGCAGCAATTGCTGACAATCTTGCTGCCAGTGGCGCCCGGGTAGTGGTGCTCGATCGAAGCGCTGATGCGATTGCGCAGGCAAGTAAGAATAGCGAAAACAAGGGGCTTCACTTCGAGCAGGTAGACCTGACGGATGCGGAAGACATTGCCGTCACAATGAACCGGCTCAGCACAGCTGGTTTTGCATTCGACATATTGGTGAACAACGCAGGTGGTTCGCTGCACACGCCGCGCGCTTTTGTCGAAGAAACCGACGAGGATTGGGCGCGGGTCATGGACCTGAATGTTACCGCTGCGGTTCGGCTGACCCGCGCGGTTGTGCCCGGGATGGTGGACCGCGCCTATGGTCGTATCATCAATCTGGGATCAAAGGCAGGTCGCTACGGCAGCCTGTTCACCGGTGCCAATTATGTTGCGGCAAAAGGCGCAGTGCAGTCGATGACCTTGCAGCTTGCTCAGGAATTCGGCCCGCACGGGATCACGTGCAATGCTGTCTGTCCAGGTGCGATTTTGACGCCGCG
Organism: Sedimentitalea sp.; assembly: GCF_039973035.1. Taxonomy (NCBI): domain Bacteria; kingdom Pseudomonadati; phylum Pseudomonadota; class Alphaproteobacteria; order Rhodobacterales; family Paracoccaceae; genus Sedimentitalea; species Sedimentitalea sp. The sequence continues at coordinate 1,440 of NZ_JBDWLR010000018.1, read as the reverse complement.
GGTCGAGCGCCTTTTGAGCGAACGACAAACGCCAGAACAGCGCGCACGGGTGCTCGAAACTATCCCGACACGCCGCCATGGCCGTGTCGAAGACGTGACAGCAGCGGTGGCGTTCTTCGCATCGGAAGAGGCTGGATTTATAACCGGCCAGTTGCTCGATGTGAACGGCGGGCAGGGGATGTCATCGTGAGCTGACGAGAGGGAGCGCTTTGGATTTTGCCAGGTGGGGCTTGTGGCGTTTCGAGTTGGCGCATGAACTGTTTCCGACACCAAAAAAAGTGATGCTCCGCAATCTATTCACTTGGCGAGAATAACTGGAGGATAGAAATGCAGATTGAAATACCGGGGGAGTTGACACATGTCTCAACGGTTCAGACTTGGGAGTGTGATTCAAATGCCCATCTGAATGTGCAGTTCTATCACCAGCGGTTCCGCGAAGCTGGCCATTACTATCGTCGGAAATACGGGCTGGAAGGCGCTTCCATGACCTGCGCGCATACGCGTTTCTATCGGGAATTACATGCTGACCATACTGGCCGGATCCTGACTTTACCCGTCTACGATATCCATGGCGCATATTACCTGATGCATAATTTGACAGTCGATGGGATGACACCGTCCTGCATCTCACTTGACCGGCTTGAGCGCGACGCGGATGAAGTTTTCAGGCAAGCCAAGCATAAAATTGCAAGACCACTGGCGGAGTTCTCCAAGGCCGGGCCGCGTGGGCTGGGCGTCGATCATCGACCGCCCTCAACAAAGGTCGCCGCAATGCTCGCCACTGCCAGCGCCGATATCAGCTGCATGACCCATGTCCTCCAGCATGATTTGGATCACGCTGGTGTCTGGCGCGCTGAACGCTTGATCTCAAGTTTCAGCAACGGCGGGCAATCGGCTTGGGCGTTGGTGGGAGCGACAGAAAACTGGCTGCGCGCACGCAATCTCGGGCGTGTGGTTCTGGAACTGAAGTACAAGCAGATCGCATCGCCGGAACCCGATACAATATTGCGTCAGATTAGCTATCCATTTGCGTTAAAAGGCAAAACATATAGCTTTTGCCATCAAATAGAAGACGCGGTCTCTGGACAGGTCTACGGCTTGGGAGAATTGCTTTCGGCTCTGATGGATTTAACCTCACGCAAGGTTGTTTCCATTCCGGACGAACTTACCCTGCCTAAAGGTGTCGAGTTTTAACCTGAGACGGCCGTTGTTGGGCGTTGTTGCATAGATCGGCGGCGACTTGGAGCGCGTACTGCTGAGACGGATTTCAGGCGGTGCGATCGAGAGTTGGGCCGCCAGGGCAATGTTGCAGGGATCGTACAACCGAGCTACCAACTCCGCTTTCGCTAGCGAGTACCGGCCCCGATGCCCCACAAATTCAATGACACCAATCGGGACAAGTTCGATAAGGCCCGTTATCGGGTCTTGAACACATCTGAA
>NZ_JBDWLR010000017.1:0-38236 GCF_039973035.1 Sedimentitalea sp. | reverse complement strand
GCGCCACCGGATGGGCTGAACGGCAGGTAGCCGAGCTCGTCGAGGATGACCAAGTCGATTTTTGTGAGCATCTCAGCCATTTTCCCGGCCTTCCCCAGGGCCTTTTCCTGCTCCAATGCGTTGACCAGTTCGACGGTCGAGCAGAAGCGCACCTTGCGTCTGTGATGCTCGATGGCTTGAACTCCGGCTGCCCGATGCCATTCGCGCGGCCAAGGCGCGGCTAAATCCGAAAACTGGCCAATATCTCTCCGGGAACCTGCCCCTTTTGTCTCCGGGATTGGCACTTGCTGGGATCGAAGTCGCCCACATGATCCGGAATGGTCAATTTGACCTGTCAGAGCAGTCTAGCTTTGCGCAGTTCGCAGCACTCGTTGGATAGGTCTGTCCGCTCATAGAGCTACCTTCAACGCGCCGGAAACTCTGCGACACTACCGCCCATCGGTGCCGGTTGAGAGATGATAGCTAATCCGTATGCCTCCCGCCATCCGGTAGCCTACAAACGTCCCCAACGCGCAGCTCTTACTACGTTCTCGATCAAAAAATCCATGAATACGCGTACCTTTGGCGAAAGGACATTTGACTTCGGATAGACCAGCCACAAGACCGTCTTGTCGGCGACTTCGTAATCCGACAGGATCTGAACCAAGTCACCCGAAGCGAGCTCCGTGCCGACGCTCCAAAGCGAATTCATTGAAATCCCCGCGCCAGCGATTGTTGCCAGCTTTTGGGTTAATCCATCGTCTAGGACCAAGCGGCAGGCGGCGGCACTAGGATCGAACACATCTTTTTGGCCATCCGGACCGATCAAAGGTCGTGCCGTCTGGTTCTTGAAGGCGATCAACTGATGCTGCGCGAGGTCACGCGGGTGGGTCGGTGTGCCGTGTTCCTTCAGATAGGAGGGCGAGGCACATAGAATGCGGGTGTCATCTGCCAACTTGCGGCCCTTCAGGCTGGAATCCTCAAGGGCGGAATTTCGGATCGCCAGGTCAAAGCTGCCTTCGATCAAATCAAACACGCTGTCCGACAGCCGCAGATCCAGTGTCAGATCCGGATAACGTTGCAAAAACTCCGGCAGGATGGGCGCGATGTAAAGCTGGGCAAATGTACTGGGTGCTGTGAACCGCAGCGTACCACGGGGGCTTGCGTGCCCCTTGCCAAGAGCGGCCCGCGCGGCGTCTTCCTGGGCCAGGATTTCGCGCGCAAAGGGCAAGAATTCCGCCCCCTCCAAGGATAAGGATACCTTGCGCGTTGTGCGGTGCAACAGGTCAGCACCAATCGCCTTTTCCAGCTTTGCCAGATGTGCGCCAGCAACTGCAGGGGCGAGGCCAAGGTCGCGCCCGGCGGCGCTGATGTTTAGCTTTTCCGCCGCAAGAACGAACAGGCGCAGGCTGGCAGTGTCCATCGTTTATATCCATAATCTAAATTATGAATCGGAAATTCGCGTATTTATGGTGACTTCACAATATGTATCTTCGCTTCTGTGCCGATTGTGGCATCGAAACCATCTTTGGAGAAAAGACATGACTTGCTACTCGGTTCTCGCCGTAACTCCGACAAACGAAGACTGGATTCCCGGCTACCTTGCGCCGGCCCTTGAAATTATCACCAAGCACGGGGGCAAATACATCGCCCGCACCACCGACCACGAACAGGTCGAAGGTGATCCACAACCTGCGGCCTTGCGGATCATTATCGAATGGCCGTCAAAGCAGGACGCGTTGGATTTCGTCAACGACCTGGACTATGCGCCTCACCTAAAGGCACGCACCGAGGGGTCGAACTCGTCGCACTTCATCATCAACGGAAAAGATGACCTCGCCTGACAGGCAAAGCCGCCCTGCCCAAACGGGCGGGGCATCGCTTTCACCGCAAAGACAGGAGCCCCTCATGACACGCACAGCACATGTCAATTATCACGTTCATGCCTCGGGGCGCCAAGCCTTTGAAATCGACGCGGGCGGCATCGTCGGCAATCTGATTTCACCGGAACTGGTGGACACACAAATCGCCCTGCATGATTTGCGTCAGGGTGCTGCACCCAATTTTGCCACCGATGGCGTTGCCTTTGCTCGCAGCCCCTCGACGGTGAGGGATTTTGGCGAAAAGGACGCGTGGCAAGCCGCGTATGATACGGAATTGACTGACCTGCTGAAACGCCGGATCAAAGCTCAGGAGGTCATCATCTTTGACCACACGGTCCGCACGGATGATCCCAATGCCACACGCAAACCCGCGCGCAACGTGCATAGCGACTATAGCGTGAAAGGCGCAGAGCAACGGTTGATCGATCTGCTTGGGGCAGAGGACGCCGCTGAATGGGCCACGGGCCACTATGCTTTCGTAAATGTTTGGCGTCCCATCTCCCACCCGATCAACTCCGCGCCGTTGGGGTTTGTGCGCCCGTCGAGCGTCGCGGCGCAGGATTGGATCACGCTTGATTTGATATACCCGGATCGGCGCGGTTCGATCATGGGGCTTGCGGCGAATGACAAACACGAGTGGGTTTATCAGTCAAAGATGACGCCGGATGAAGTTGTGTTCTTCAATATCTATGATAACGCGGGCCGCCCGCCGGTCGCCCATAGTGCCATCGACCTGGTCGAAGATCCCACTGTGATTTCCATCCGCCAAAGCATCGAAAGTCGCACCTTGGTACGGTACCAACCGGAGGCTCTCCATGCTTGACACGTCCGAAGCCCAACCCTTTACCGCGATCAACCGCGCCTATAACGCCACTTTCAAGCCCGGTCGGTTGACGTTGGGCCTCGTTGCGCCAATTGAGGCCCATGGCAACACCCCTGTCCCGACCATGGACCGGCATATAGAGCGGATCCAACTCGCCGACACCCTTGGCTTTGCCGCTGTCTGGCTGCGGGATGTGCCGTTCAACGTGCCCAGCTTTGGCGATGCGGGGCAGATCTATGACCCGTTTGTCTATCTTGGCGCGCTGTCGATGGCGACACAGAACATTGCCTTGGGCGTGGCCAGCATCGTGCTGCCCCTGCGCCATCCGGCGCACGTGGCCAAGGCGGCGGCCTCGGCCGATGCGCTGTCGGGCGGTCGGCTACTGCTGGGCGTGGCATCGGGCGATCGGCCGGAAGAGTACCCCGCGATGGGCATGACTTTCCCTGATCGCCGCGCGCGTTTTCGCGATAGTATTGCGTATATGCGCAGCCTTGCGGCCCCCTACGCCAGTCTGGAAAACAGCTACGGCACATTGACCGGCGGTATGGATATGCTGCCCAAACCGACTGGGCCCCGCTTGCCGCTGCTGATCACCGGCGGCAGCCAACAAAACCCTGATTGGGTGGCGCAAAACGGCGATGGCTGGATGACCTATCCGCGCGATGCCCCGTCGCAAGGCCGCGTTGTCACCGATTACCGAGCCCGCATCGCCAAGGCTGGGGGAATGGACAAGCCGGTGATGCAATCGCTCTATGTCGATGTGCTGGATGATCCGGATGCCGGGCCGCGCCCGATCCACCTGGGCTTTCAGTCCGGCACCACTTTCCTGCGCAGCTATCTGCGTGAAATCGAGGCGCTCGGTATCAACCACGTCGCACTCAACCTGCGCTTTAACAGTGCGGGTATCGAAACCACATTGAAACGTCTGGCCGACGATTTGTTGCCTGACTTCGCTGAATAGGAACCTACCAATGTCCAAGACAATTCTCATCACCGGGTCAACAGACGGCATCGGGCTGCGCACCGCCAAGACGCTGGCCGATCTGGGCCACACGATCCTGCTGCACGGTCGCAGCCTCTCCAAACTGGATGCCGCTGCGGCGAAGCTGGGCGGCGGGATTGAGACCTATGCTGCCGATCTGTCCCGCATGGCAGAGGTCGAAAAGCTGGCCGCCGAAGTTACCGCCCGCCATGATCGGCTGGACGTACTGATCAACAATGCCGGCGTCTACAAAGTGCCCGACGCCACAACCCCCGAAGGGCTGGACCTGCGATTCATGGTCAACACCTTTGCGCCCTACGTCCTGACCGATGCCCTGCTGCCCATCATTCCCGCAGACGGGCGCATCGTGAACCTGTCCTCTGCCGCTCAGGCCCCGATTGACGCAAAAGCCATGACAGGCCAGACCAAGCTGGATGATTTTGATGCCTACGCGCAAAGCAAGCTGGCGATCACCATCTGGACACGCGAATTCTCTCGCGAGCACCCGAATGGCCCGGTCGCGGTTGCGGTGAATCCAGGTTCGCTTCTGGCGTCAAAGATGGTCAAGGAAGGCTTTGGCGTTACGGGCAACGACATTCAGATTGGCGCTGACGTTCTTACGGCAGCGGCGACCAGCGCAGAGTTCGCCAGTGCGTCGGGCAAGTATTTCGACAATGACGCCGCACGCTTTAGCGAACCGCATCCGGGTGCCCTTGATCTGTCTCATGCCGCACTGGTCATGGAGACGCTTGAACAAATCTCGGCTGACCTTCGCCGCCAGGCATAGGTCGGAGTATGAGAACACCTCAGGCTCTTGGTGAGGAAATCATTCCAACAGCTGCCTTCTCCCTGTATGTTCGCAGGGTGGAGGAGATATGACTGGGATTTCGCTACGACCGGGGGTCGAGGCAGCACTTGGTGCCTCGTGGGAGCGTTGCGAGCGCAAATACAAGCTCGCTCGCGACACCGCTCGCCCCATTTTGCGGATGCAAAGCACCGAGGTCGCGCCCCGACTAGAGGCGATGACAGAGCGCACCGGCGGGCGCAACGGCATCTTCCGTCAACTTTCTGGAATCGCCGCAGAGACCGGCGCCTGTATGGTACTAACAGACATTGACGGTGTTCTGCTTCGGCTGGAAGGACCGGAACACGGCCGTGTCATTTTTGAGCAAAACGGCATTGCCTTTGGATCCTGCTGGGATGAACGCGTCGCGGGAACAAATGGCGTCAGCATGGCCTTGTCCGAGGGCAAGGCCTTTACCGTCTGCGGTCAGGACCATTATTTTTCTTTGTTGCATCCCTTTTCATGCACCGCAGTTCCGCTCTTTGATGCTGAGAACCGGATCATCGGCGCCGTGAATTTCTCGATGCTCGATCGCGGAAACAAGGCGGACTATCTTTTCGCCAGGCAACTGCTTGGCACCGCCGCAGACCGGGTTCAACACCTGCTATTTGAGCGCCAGTTCAAAGACGCCATGATCCTTGGCGTCGCCCCCCAGGCAGACCGCGATCTGATGCAAAACAATGAACTTGTGGCTGTAAACGAGGATGGGATCATCCTAGGATCAACGGCTCGTGCGCACCTGCTGGCGGATGCGGACGACCCCACACAGTTAAAGGGCAAAGCGTTTCAGACGGTCTTTGGCGCAGATGCTGCGATACTGGACAAGGTGCCGGAACGCGTTGTCAGCGTTCGCCGGGACGGTGGATCATCGCTTCAGATCACGACATGCAATCGTCCGGCGGGCGGTGGTGCGAGCCTCGGATGGCGCCCCGCCGGACACGCCGATGCCCCAAAACCGGTACGTCGACGGCTTGGACTGTCATTCCGGCGGCTGTCACATGGCAGCGAACAAATGGCGACAATGTGCGCCCGCGCGCAGGCTTGCTTTCGGCGCGCGCTCCCGTTCGTGATCGAAGGCCCGTCAGGCACAGGAAAATCAAGTCTTGTGGCCGCTTTGGTCGAAGGCGAACGTCTTAATGCATCGCAAGTAATGACTGTTGATTGCGCATCGCTGGATGACACACCAGAGGACCGGGCCTATTTTCAGACGCTGGTCGATCAGGCCCGCATTGCCGGGGCGCTAAGTGCAGATCTCCTTGGACCCGTAACCTTGGTATTCGAAAACATAGACGAAATGCCAAAGTATGCGCAAGCCGGTCTACGTTCTGTTCTGGATGAGTTCGATCCGGCCCCGGCCAGCGACGGCGTGCCACGGATCCTTGCGACAAACCGTCGATCTTTGATAGAGGCAGTTGAGCAGGGCGCTTTTCGTGATGATCTGTACTTCTTGCTCGCTCGGACGGTGGTTTCATTGCCGCCTCTCACAGCGCGGGAACGTCTGGATCGCCTTGCCATAGACATCGCCGCGTCACTGGCCGGCTTGGACATTGAAATTGCCCCAGAGGCAATGGAAACGCTGTGCGCCCATCACTGGCCCGGAAATGTCAGGGAATTGCGCAATGTTTTGCAGCAGGCTCTGATCGCAGGTGACGGGCGCCGGATTTCAAGAGTTGATCTGAGCGGAGTCATTCATTTCACGCCACCACTTCAGATTAAAGCACCCTGCGCCCGGATTTCCCACAAAGGATATGACGAGCAAACAATGATCTCCGATGCGCTTGCCGGTGCGCGCTGGAATGTCAGCCAGGCTGCACGCGCTTTGGGCATAGGCCGTGCCACCATCCACCGAAAGATGAAGCAGCACGGCATCACACGACCCGATTAGGCTCTGGCCTAAGCGGGCTCAGGCCACCGCAAACACTCCCGACGTTGCCGACAAGCGAGACAGAGTGGCGGACACGGCACAAAGTGCGATTCCAAGCGCCACGGCGCGCCGCCAAGACACCGACGTCATCGGCATATATCGGTCGACGAGCAATATCACCGGCAGGACCAGCGCGTAAATGGCGAATTGGCACAGCTCAAGACCCGCAGCAAAAGCCGACAGCAAAGAGGGATCAAAATCGCCTGCAAACAGCGCCGTCGCGGCAGATGCGGCAAAACCGTAGCCATGAATCAACCCGACAGAAAACAGGCCAACCCATCCAAGCGCGCTGTTTGCCCTTAGAAAAATTGCAACGCCAGCAAGCACAATAGACAGGGCGATCCCGATCTCGACCAAGGGAATGAACCAGTCGGCAGAAGGCGCGAACCCATAAAGACCAGCTGCAAGCGTGATGATATGGCCCACTGTAAAGGCAGACGCCCAACCCAACGCCTGACGCCAGCCGTCCGCGGCCAGTGCGATCAGCACGATGAGCGCCAGATGGTCCAACCCGCGATAGATATGCTCCGCCCCGCTAAGCACCGCGTCACGAACAGCACCGAACCGTGTTGTGGCTGCTGGAAAGGACACGTCCAGCGGCCCAATGACCGCCTTGGTATGGGTGCCCTCTGCGCGATGCAATTTGACGACGGTCCCGAACTTTTCGATGACCTGAAAGCTATCGCCCAGTCGTGTTTCCAACCGCAGTGGCCCGTTCAGATCACTATCGGGAAATGACAGCATCACATCGACGGTCGCATCGAAATAGGGGATCGGAGCCGCCCCCGATTGTCCTTCGAACACGGCAATAGCCGTCTTGACCGTGCCAAAACGTGGCCGCTCGGCGTCATGCCAAAGCTGGTAATTCGTCACAGTCGGTACATTGCGATGCTCACCCGTCCAAAGCGTAAGGGACTGGCCGAGAACTGTGCGCAAATCCGCGCCGTCCCCTGACAGGGCGGCGGCATCCAGAACTGCCTCGCCGTTTGGCTGGGACGCAAAAGGTGGAAGCCGGGTTTCGTCGCTGCCGCGCCAGTCACTGGGCAGCAACGCCAATGGCGCAGGCAAGCGCATCAGAACGACGACCCCGCCATCGGTGCCTTCAATCACATGGATGATCCTCGGATCGGAATAGCTGAAATGAGCCAGGGCGCTCTGCGGTGTGATTGATGCAATGACGGGCAGGACCAGCCAGAAACGGATGGCCCGGAGTTGGGTCATGATTACACTCATGGAGGTCTCCTTTCGCAAACGGCCCCGACCAGCTTGAGGTCGGGGCACGAGGGTTCACCGACTTAGCCGCGCGGATCCCAGAACCGGCGTTCGGTAGTTTGCTCGTAGGACATACCGTCAGGATAGCTGACGATTTCCATCTGCATCCCCCATGGCGTCAGGAAATAAACCCATTCCTGCCCCTCTGATCCGGTGCCGGTCAAAGGATGCGGGTCTTCCAGAACGCGCACATCATTCTCACGCAGATACTGCGTGGCCTCGCGAATATCATCGACATAGAGCGCGATATGATAACCGCCGATATCGCTGTTTTTCGGCGGTGTCGGGTTCTGATCCGGAGAGGTGTACTTGAACACCTCCAGCGCCGGGCCATTGCCGCATTTCACCATCGTGATGATGTCGATCACTGCCCTTGGGTTGACGTTGAGGTTGTCGGTCATCCAGTCATCCTCAAAAGGCCCAAAGGGCCCGAAAGAATAGAACGACTCGCAGCCGATGACGTCGACCAGCCATTCGACGGCCTCGTCGACGTCGGGCACGGTGATGCCGATATGCTGAGTGCCGCGCATGCCCGGAAGTTCGGCACTCGCGGTTATTGGGGTTGCAATCGCCGCAGCAATGGCGAGGGGTTTCAGAAATTTGGTCATGGTCTCTCCTCCTTGGATTATGGCCGAGCGGGCTCGCCGCACAGTGGGCTGCACGCTCGGGTCTGTTGCCTCCCGATGCGGCCGGGTCCGAAGACCCGACCACACCGGGGAGGAACTCTTTGCCTCAGATGTTCTGGGCGTTCATTTCCTGGGCGATGTATTCGGCCTGACGGATGGCCAGCGCGACGATGGTCAGCGTCGGGTTGCAGGCCCCGGACGAGGTGAACTGACTGCCGTCAGAGACGAACAGATTGCCGATGTCGTGGCTCTGGCCATAGGCATTGACCACGCCTTTGTCGGCATCCGCGTGCATCCGGTTGGTGCCCATATTGTGGCTGGCCGGATAGGGTGGCAGTTCGTAGATGTCGGTCGCGCCGACGGATTCGTAGATCTGCGAGGTGGACTCGACCATATGCGCCGTCATGGCATGATCATTATTGTGCGGCGTCTTGGCGATGATGGGCACCGGCAGCCCATATTGATCCACTTCGCTGCCATGCAACGTAACGCCGTTCTGCTCCTGCGCCAGATCCTCACCCAATGCCCAAACGCCCGACATGTGGTCGTATTGCTCCATCGCGCGTGAGAAGCTGCGCCCCCATCCGGTATTTCCGGGCTCAAGGAATGCGCCCATGAAAGGCAGACCCAGCGACAGGAATTCAAGATAATAGCCACCGTTGAACCCGCGCGCAGGCTCGTGTTTGACATCATCGCCGACGATGCCAGCGACGGATGTGCCGCGGAACATATGCACTTTTTCGGGCATCACCGCGTAAATCCCGGTCGAGGTATGGCACATGTAGTTCTTGCCCACCTGCCCCGACGAGTTCGACAAACCATCGGGGAACATTTCGGACGCCGAATTCAGCAGCAGCCGCGGGCTTTCGATCGAATTGCCCGCCACACAGACAACGCGTGCCTTTTGCAGGTGCTGGTTGCCTTCGCTGTCGGCATAGAGGACGCCGGTGACTTTGCCGGTATCATCATGTTCGATCTTAAGCGCCATGGCGTCGGTACGGATTTCGCACAGGCCGGAATCCTCGGCACGCGGCAACTCGGTGACCATCGTCGACCATTTGGCACCAATCGCACAACCCTGCATACAGAACCCGATCTGCTGACACGCTGGCCGGTCGTCATTCTCGACCGAGTTGATCGCCATCGGGCCAGAGTTGTAATCGGTGCGGCCCGTTCTGCGGCACCCTTCTGCCAGCACACGAAAGCCATTGTTCCACGGCAAATGCGGCATGCCGGTGGTCTTGCCGGTGACGCCCATCTTCATCTCGGCTTTTTCGTACCAAGGCGTCATCTCCTCAAGGCTGACAGGCCAGTCTTCAACATTGGCACCTTCGACCGCGCCGTAGTTGCTTCGGGTCTTGAACTCGAACTCCTTGAAACGCAGCGCAACACCGGCCCAATGCACGGTGGACCCGCCATAGCCTTTGACGATCCACGCGGGGAGGTTCGGGTGATTGACCGATCCGTGCCAGCCGCCCGCCGAATAGCGTTTGTCAAGCCATGAGATCTTCTGGAACATCGTCCATTCGTCATTTTCCATGTCCGAGGAATCGAGTTGCTTGCCTGCCTCCAGAACGACAGATTTGATGCCCTTCTTCGCAAGCTCATTGGCGACCGTGCCGCCTCCTGCACCAGAGCCGATGATCACGACCACAGAGTCGTCGGTATTTTCAAAAGTTTTCATCTTCCGGCTTCCTCACCCTTTGACTTCGGCCATGCGCACTTCAAGGCTGGGGCCCTGAGGAACGAAAGTGATGTCGGAAAATCCGCGGTCGATGTAACCGCCGTGTTCGACGGACGAGCCTTGGTATCCGAACAGCGGCCAGACATCGACGTTGTTGTAGATGGCGAAATAGGCGGTCCAGCGGACGCCCTGAAAGAACCCGTCATGCTGGAATTTGCGCAATACACCTTCGCGGGCGTCTGGGTCCTCGATCGCGATGTAGTCAGAGCCGAAAAGGGCCTGAGATTGCGCGTCGATGCTGGCCAGCCCCTCGCGCAGGTTCTTGGCTGCGGCGGTGTCGCCGTCAGCATTGGCAATGACTGCGTCAGCAATCGCCTGATAGTGGTTGACGTCCAGCAAATCAGGATGCGGATAGATGTCCTGCACCATCCGCAGCAACGTGGCGCTTTGCCCATCGTCCAGCGGGCTGGCGAATGCACACCCCGCGCTGGCGATCATCGTGCTGCTGGTTACGCCCGCCATCGCGGTGGTCATCAGGAACATGCGGCGGCTGACGCCCGCGTGGTCCTGTTTCGGCTTTTTCAGCCGGTGAAATCGAATGGTCATGGTTTCCTCCCTTTGGGTCTTCATTATGGTTACGCAGCCACGGCCTCCTCAGTCCGTAGGCTGTCCAGCGCGCGCAGCCGGTCCTCTGCGGCGCGCATCAGCGCACCGTGAATGGCGGCAGGGCGCATTTTTTCAGGCAAGAGTTCGTTCAATGAGACATGCACGTCGCGCCGGGGTGGGATCACGCCGCCCGCGTGTGCTTCGACATCGCCCAAGACCGGCCAGACGCTGATCGGCGGATGGTCGATAACGATGGCGGCGTGCATCAGGGCAAGCGACCTGCCACCTCCTGCTGGTCGCCAGCGTTGGGCGGTGCCGACCAGCTTGCGCCCGCCCACGGTGACGTTCCAATCCCCGTCACAAAAGGCAGCGTTCACTGCGCCGGTCTGTGTGGGTACTTCAAAGCGGGCCAGGGCCTCGGCAATGGCGCCGCAGATCAGGCGATAGCCGTGCTCGATATGTGCGCTGCACGGCATCCGCGCGACCATCGCGATGTTCAGGGTGCCCGGCCCCTGCGGCACGGCTCCGCCACCACTGGTCCGCAACAGGATCGGCCAACCGGCGCACGCGGCATCCTCGCGCAGCGCATCAAACCCCGGTTTGCGCGCCCGGCTGCGTGGAACGACCAGCGATGGAGCCTGTGCCTGCCAGAGCAAAACGGCGGGGTCACCCGCGGCAAACAATGCCTCTTCGCGGGCATTGCCATCATCCGCCGTATCGAAGGTAACGCAGATCACGGCGCAAGACCTTCAATCTCATCGCAGATGGTGGTCAGCAGATCGCCCGCTGGCGCTCCGTCCAGCGCGCGATGATCAAAGGTCAGCGAAAGCCCCACATGTGGCCGCATTTCGATCCCACCATCCGCGTCGCCCACGGCACGGTCGGTCATGCGGCCAATACCAAGAATACAAATTTGCGGCGCGTTGATAATCGGAGTGAAGTGTTCGACCCGCGTCAGTCCCAGGTTCGAGACGGTAAAAGTCCCGCCTGTCATCTCGGTCACACTTAACTTGTTGACCTTGGCGCGTGCAGCCAGCTCCTGCCGTGCTTCGCGCAGTTCCGACACAGACATCTCGCTGGCGCCAAAAATCGCGGGAGCCACCAGCAGATTGCCGGGCAGCGCGATCGCCACCGACAGATCAACCTTGTCCGTGGTGGTGACGTCGCGCCCTTCGACCCGGCCATTCGCTTCGGGGTGTTTCTTCAACGCTCGAACCACCGCCAGCATCAGCAAGTCCTCAACTGAGGCTTTGGTACCGGTCTCTGCCAGCCGCGCCTTTTCGACCATCAGGGCAGAGGCATCGGCGCTGGCATGGTGGGTCAATTGCGCGGCGGTGGCCAGGCTTTTGACCATCGCATCGGCGATCATGCCACGCATGCCTTTGAGCGGGACAACCTTTGCTACAGAGGTCATTCGATCGTTCCAATGACCGCGCCCTTGGCGACAACGGCATCAGCCTCTTCGGTAATTTTCATAGTCCCTGATGCTGGTGCGTTGATCTCGTATTGCACCTTGGCGGTCATAATCTCGGCGATCAGCGCGCCCTCCTCGACGCGGCCCCCATCATCCACCAACCAAGAGGTGATGACGCATTCCTCGTCCTCTTCCCAAAGGTCCGATGGGATAACGATATCTGTAGCCATGTTTACATTCCTTCTTTGTTCGGGGGCGCCAAAGGCGACCCCGTTTATGTGCTTCGCGGTATGAGTGGTGGTGGTCAGGCGGCTTTCATCTGTTCCCAAGCAGCCACGATCTTGTCGGGATTGGGCAGGCAATACTGTTCCATCACCCGCGCGAACGGGATCGGCACATCGGGGAACGCGACCCGCTTAGGCGCGGCTTTCAGGACCGAAATATCATGCTCTGTCACGCTCGCGATGATCTCGCCAGAGACGCCATAGCTCATGTAATCCTCATCCACGACGATCAGCCGCCCGGTCTTGGCAACGCTGGCGCGGATCGTTTCGCGGTCCAGCGGCACAAGGCTGACAAGGTCCACAACTTCGGCGCTTACGCCTAGTCCTTCAAGGGTTTTGGCCGCTTTGAGCGCGTTATGTACTCCCATGCCAAGGCTGACGATGGTGACGTCCTTGCCCTCGCGCACAACCTTGGCCTTGCCAATCTCGACCGTGTAGCTTTCCTCGGGCACGTGGACGGTTGCACCCGCTTCGGTGCCAAGCCAGCCCATCCCCTGCAGCCCCTTGTGGTACATATAGACGACGGGACTGTCATCGCGCATGGCTGCGGTCATCAAGCCTTTGGCGTCATACGCGTTTGACGGGGCCACCACCTTCATACCTGGCAGGTGGGCAAAGGTTCCGTAGACGCATTGAGAGTGTTGGCCTGCATCCGAATACCCGCCGCCGGTGGAGGTCATCAGCACCATTGGCACCTTGAATGACCCGCCCGAGAAGTAGGTGTTCTTGGCCATCAGGTTGTAGATCGCGTCGAAACAGACGCCGAAGAAATCCACAAACATCAGCTCGACAACGGGCCGCATACCGTCCTGCGCCGCGCCGACCGCTGCGCTGATAAAGGCGGTTTCGGAAATTGGCGTATCGCGAATGCGTTCGCCACCAAATTCCTCGATCAACCCGCGGGTATTGCCGTAAACGCCTCCCAATGGGCCAATGTCCTCGCCCATAACAAAAACGCTGGGATCAATACGCATCTCCTGTGCGACCGCTTCGGCCATCGACCGCGCAATAGTCAGTTTTCTTTCATTTGACTTGGTCATTTTGTTCTCCTCCCAGAATGCTCAAGCCGCGAAAATGCGAGTGAGCGCATCTTTGGGGGCAGGGTCCGCGCTTTCGCGGGCAAATGTAATGGCTGCATCGACGCGCTGGCTTGCCTGCGCTTCGATATCGTTAAGTTCTGCCTCGCTGGCGGTACCGTCGGCTTTCAGCCTTTCGCGCATTTTCGGGATCGGATCCTTTTCGAACAGCGCGTCCTTTTCACCTTCGGGGCGGTAGCCTTCGGCGTCGCCCATGAAGTGTCCGGCCAGGCGATACGTTTCGCATTCCAGAAGCGACGGCCCTTCTCCGGCGCGCGCCCGCGCGATTGCCTCGCCTGCGGCGTCGTAAATGGCGTAGGGATCGTTGCCCTCAACACGCTTGCCCGGAATGCCATAGGCCGCCGCGCGGTCGGCGTTGCTGGCCACTGCACTGGCGGTCTCTTTCGCGACCGAGATGCCCCAGCCGTTATCTTCAATGACGCAGACAAATGGCAGGTTCCACACGGCGGCGAGGTTCATCGCCTCGTGCCAACCACCTTGGTTGACCGCGCCTTCGCCGACAAAGGCCACGGCAACGCCGGGCTTGCCCTGCATCTTACGCGACAGGGCGGCGCCAACAGCGGGCCCCATGCCTTGGGCAATGATGCCAGAGCAGGCAAAGTTCACATCGGGGTCAAAGATGTGCATATGCCCACCCCGCCCGCCGGACAGGCCGGACGCCTTGCCAAAGATTTCAGCAGCCATCTTGTCCAGATCAACGCCCTTTGCGATGGCCTGATGGTGCGGGCGGTGAGTGGCCGTGACCACATCCTCGGGAGTCAGGTGCGCACAGACCCCCACCGCCACCGGCTCTTGCCCATCGGACAGGTGCATCTCGCCCGGAATTGGCCCGTTGGCCATATTGAAAACCGGGGTCTTTCCTTCGAAATAGATCTTGGCAATGGCCTCTTCGAACCGACGGCTCGTGACCATGTTGCGATACATCCAATGCTGTTCGTCGCGTGTAGGTGACATGAACTCCTCCTCCCGTAGCTTGTGGCGCGCTGCCACATAAGTTCATGTCGGAGCCTGCGAGACGAATGGGCCTCCATCAAGAAGGGGTCTGATGGGCCGGGGGTTCGAACGGCCTAACTGTCTCAAAGTGAGACAGTATGAGACACATTGAGACAGCACTGCTTTTTCGAAAGGTCTCGTTTAGCTGCGGTTTGTCTGCAGGTTTTATCGCTTTGGAACGACTCAGCCCAAGTTATATCCAAAATCAATAAACTGATGATATGTTTTGCCAGATTAAATACCTTCTCGGGTTTGGATAGGTACAAACAAGCCAATTCACCCTCAGGAGCTATCCCCATGAAAACCATGACATTGAACACTTACGGACCCGATGCAGACTTTGAAGCCGCCGAGCTTGACCGCCCAGAGGTCAAAGCGGGTCACGTTATACTGCGCGTCCATGCCACCAGCATCAACACAGTCGATACGATGATCAAAAGCATGGGCACCGATCTGCCGCTGTCCCCTGCGCTCCCTGCCGTGCTCGGCATGGATTTCGCCGGTGTTATCGAAGAAATCGGAGAGGGCGTCACAGGCTTTGCTGTTGGCGATGAAATCTATGGCTGCGCAGGTGGCTTGGCCAATCTGCAAGGCGCACTGGCCGAATATATGCTGGCCGATGCCCAACTGATCGCCCACAAACCCAAGTCGCTGTCCATGCGGGAAGCCGCCGCCATGCCGCTGGTCGGTATTACCGCTTTCGAAGGTCTGACTCGCGCGGGTGTTACCGCCGGACAAAAGGTTCTGGTTCAAGGCGGCGCGGGCGGTGTTGGCCATATGGCCATCCAGATCGCCAAGCATCTGGGCGCCGAAGTGTCAGCAACCGGCACGGGCGATGTGCAAATGGACGTCATCAAGGGCTATGGCGCAACGCCCATCGACTTCATGGAACAGAAGATCGCAGATTACGTCGCGGCGCAGACAGGCGGCGCTGGCTTTGACATGATCTTTGACGCAGTGGGTGGCGCCAATATGACCAACTCGTTCGAAGCCGCCGCGCTGAATGCTCAGGTGGTGTCCACCGTGGGTCTGCTGGAAATTGACCTGTCGCCCGCACACTTCAAAGGCCTTTCATTGCACATCGTCTTTATGCTGCTCCCGATGTTGTACAACGTAAACCGCCAAGTCCACGGCGATATCCTCGCGAAACTGGCTAAACTGGTGGACGCAGGCATTGTGAAACCATTGCTGGACGAACAACGCTTTGGCTTTGAAGAGGTCGGCGCAGCATATGCACGTCTTGGAAGCGGTAAGGCGATCGGCAAGGTGGTCGTAGAGATCTGATAGCGTCCGAATGAGATGTTAAGTTTGGGGCGGAGTCGATCAGGCTCCGCCCCGCTCACTTCCACCGGTAAGATTCAGAAATTCCTCTTGCGCAACCAAGCTATACGGACAGCACAAAACGAAACCAACGCGGGCGTGAATGGTGCGCGCTCAACACGACGTGCTGGGACACTACCCGGCTCAGGGTCGTGAGTTCTTGATGGAGAGGGGTTTCCGCTGTGCTCCAGACGTTTATCAGGTAATGAGCATACCCCATTACGGGACCGTAAGCTTAGGCTCCGACACCGGCAGGAACCAATGTTGCGGCTCGACCAAAGGAAGCCGCGCATGAAAGCTCTTAAAATAATCGGTCTATCAATCGTAGGGATGGTCGCGGCTTTCGTGTTGCATGTTCGCGGACTCGAAGTTTTGTCCTCTCTCAGCACGCCTTCGGAGATGCGGGCCTATCCGCGGCTGTCCCAAGGTGTGAAAAGCGAAAATTACGAGATCGAGCGCCTTCTCTATGGCTCAAGCGAAATATGGTTTGACCAGCAGGAACACACATATCTTATCATCGCTGATCTGATCAAAGATGAGCAATTTGAATACTCGGGCCATTTCGTGTTGCGCGTCGGGGAAGACGGCCATTTCATCAGGCAGCGGCGTGTTACAAATGTCGATCCGCTCCCGGATGTATGGGAGGATTCACGATACATCAGCCTATCCCCGACACCTGAGCGGCTTTATGTTCCGACCTACAGCTTTGGGGCGCTCAAAGGGCATCTCGAGTTGGTGAAATACCAGTTTACTGATTTCAGTGAATGGCCTTATTTTTACTATTTCTTTCCTGTCGTACCCTTTGACTGGAAGGGCGTTGGCTACTTCAATCTAACCCATCAAGGTGAAACTCTTTATTTCCAACAATCAACGGATTTCTACGGCGGACCTCTATATGCAACTTCAAATGTTGATGGGCAGCTATACCTCACAAGCCGCAAAGACGATCAGTCAGGCGTCGCATTCCTTGATGTGTCGGAGAGCAGTTACACCCGTGATATGCATGGCACCGAGACGCATCGCGAGGCCTATGGTCTTCATGTCATTCGACCCCGTCGCAATTGAAACGACACTCCCGAACGATCTTCATGCAGCATCGTCCTTAAGAGGCGCCCCATGCTGCGAGGTCAAATCAAAGCGGTTCACCCATTTCCGGTTGCTTTCCCGGCCGACGATCACACCCCCTCCGGAGGGTAAGTCCTCGACATCGACAGTGCTGAGCGCGAAGCGGTGGTAGGCCCAGACCGCATAGGCGACGATTTCGCGTGGGAGACGATTGCCTTTCAGGCGGGGCATGGTGGATGGAGCACTCATCGCAAACGCTTAGACAGCCACGAGACCCCGAACAAGTTGGCGATGCCGTTTTACCCACTCCTGATATCGTTGGACGATTGACGGCAACGACCCCACTACGGAAGTGTGATCGCTACGCTTAGCCTTTTCGAGCACGCGACCTTCAGGGAGTGGTCATCTTGATATCCTGGCTCAGGAAATCGTTGGTGTAGGCAGTAGAGGGCTTGAATGCGTTCTCAATCTTAAAATAGGTATCGACGAGATCGTAAGTTTCCGAGATTCGCTCTGATCCAAACCACCCTAGGCCCTTCTCGACGGTGTCCTCGGTCGTCATCAAATCTTGAACTCGGCCCCACTGATCCTCCATTGCTTCACGATGAACGAATTGCCATAGGGATTAAGCCCGATCTCGCTCCAGCGGATAAAGCCAAGATCGTCGCCCAACTCTCCCACTTTCTGGTCGTGACCGTTGTAGAAGTCACTGATAATGTCCACCCTCCCCGCAACCAACGTGGGCAATTTGGCGGCGGGCGCAAGGTTGACGAAATCCACCGAACCCTCGGCGATCCCTGTTGCGTTGGCGAAGGCGGGCCACATCACACGGGCCGCATCGCCCGACGGGTTGCCAAGCGTCTTTCCTTCAAAATCCGCAACGGTCTCTATCCCGCTGGATTTCTTCCAATAGAGCGTGAAAGGGGAATTGGCATAAAGTGCCATAACCGCAGTCAGGTCTGCCCCCTTGGATTTGGCGAGGAACGCAGTCCCGAGCTCTGCAATCCCCATATCGACCGCGCCGATACCGACATTCTGAGCAGCTAGCCCGAAGCCTTTGCTGGTTGTATATCAAGATCGATACCCGCCTCTTCTTACCAGCCTTGGCTAAACGCATAGTAGAGAGGCGCGTGATCTGCACCTGCTGTCCAGTTCAGGATCAGGCTCACCGGTTCCTGCGCTTGAGCAACCAAAGGTGCCAACACGATCAATGCCGATGCTATTACATTCTTTGAACCGAAATTCATTCCGATACTCTCAGTTGGTTGCGGCCAGATCGTTAAGACGTATCGATTTCGGCCCAATATTTGAAAAATGTTAGAAGCGCGCTTCCGTCTCTGTCGACAAATTTCAACTGTTTAGTTGGATGACACCTCTTATCCATCGATATTTTGCGTCGAGATGCAAAGAATTTCTTTGACAAGCGGCATTCACACATAATTTCATCAACCATATAGTTGATAAATGCCAAGGGATGACGATGCACGACACAGCTTCAGCACCATCCGAACCAAAACAGCACGCCCTGCTTCCTGAGAACTGGCCGTCCTTCATCCTGCCGTCGCCCGGCGACACCATAATGACCCTCTTCGATCCCGGTTACCAATGGGGCTACAACACCTTTATCACAGCGACCGAAATCTTCTTAGGCTATGCTCTGGCCATTGCCATCGGTGTATTGACCGCGATGATCTTCACCTGGTTTCGCCTTGTAAGAGCGACGTTGTTACCGCTTTTCATCACGATCTCGATGATCCCTAAGGTGGCACTTGGCCCATTACTAATCGTGTGGTTCGGTTACGGCGTTTCCACCAACATCTTTTTCGCCTTCTTGATCAGCTTTTTTCCGATCCTGATCACGACGGCGCGCGGCCTGCGGGAAGTCGAACCCGACCTGCTCGATCTCGTCCGCGCGCTCAAGGGGACGCGGTGGAAGATCTTCATAAAAATCCAACTGCCAGGTGCCCTGCCGTACATCTTCTCCGCAATGAAGGTCGGCGCCATCCTCGCCGTCGCAGGCGCAATTGTGGGTGAGTTCGTCGCCTCAAGCGAAGGGCTGGGCTATCTCATGATCCAGGTGCAATCGACACTCGACACGGCGGCGATGTTCATGGCCGTCCTGCTACTCAGCCTGCTGGGTGTGGCGCTCTTTGGCCTTGTCCTGTTTCTTGAAAAGCTGTTCGTGGTCAAGGATGCAAGGCTTGAACAGGCACCGTCATGACCTCTGACCTGACTCTACTCACCGCAGCCGAGCAAGTGGTCGCTTTCAGAAAACGGTCACTGTCAACGGTCGAGATGGCCCAAGCGATGCTTGACCGGGTCGACCGCATTCAGCCGGCATTCAACGCCTTCTGCGTGATCGACGCTGAAGGCGCATTGGTCTCCGCCGAAGCATCCGAGCGACGCTATGCAGAGGGCTCACCGCTCAGCCCGATCGACGGCGTCTCGACGACCCTCAAGGATCTTGTCCTGACCAAAGGCTGGCCCACCCGCCGCGGCTCCATAACGATCCCCGAGGCCGGCCCCTGGACCGAGGATGGCCCCGCCACTGCACGCCTGCGTGAGGCGGGCGCGGTCTTGGTCGGCAAAACCACAACACCCGAATTCGCCTTCAAACCAGTCACCTCCTCCCCGCTCACCGGCATCACCCGCAATCCGTGGAACCGGGATTTGACACCTGGCGGATCAAGCGGCGGTGCCGGTGTCGCGGCGGCCACATCGGCCGGGACGTTGCATCTTGGTACTGACGCCGGAGGATCGATCCGGATCCCGTCCAGTTTCAGCGGGGTCTTTGGATTCAAACCTTCGGGCGGTCGTGTCCCGACATATCCGCCGACGCCGCTCGCCTCGATGGTCAGCTTTGGACCGATGACCAGAACCGTCGAAGACGCGGCGCGCATGCTGACCATCCTGTCCAGACCCGACATTCGGGACGTGACCGCGCTTGCCCACGATTGCACAACTTACCACGAAGAACTCGACTCCGACCCTCGCGCCTGGCGGATCGCATTCAGCCCGGACTTTGGATGCGCCACCGTCGCGCCCGAGGTCGCCGTTCTGGTTGCGCAAGCGGCCCAGGCTTTTGCCGAATTGGGCGCATCGGTTCATCAGGTCGACCACATAATGGATGACCCCGAACCACTGATGACTCGGCTTCGGCGTGGGTTCGCCGCCTATGCCTTTCGGCACTTCGACGAGGCAAAGCTTGCGATCATGGATCCTGCGATTGCCGAAGAAATCAGGAGCAGCTTTGGCGCTGATCTCAACGACCATTTCGACGCGGAAATGGCGCGGACCGCGCTGATGCGCCAGATGGCGGAGTTTCATCAGACCTATGACCTGCTGATCTCGCCCACCTTGACGGTCCCGCCGTTCTCGGCAGAGATCGACCGCCCCCAAGGGGAAACGCGCTACTCGTGGACCAAGCTCTGCATACCGTTCAATCTCACCCGTCAACCCGCAGCGTCGGTCCCCTGTGGCTTTACGGATGCGGGCTTGCCGGTCGGGCTTCAGATTGTGGGACCTTACGGCGCGGATCTTGCCGTTCTACAGGCCGCCCGCGCGTTCGAGACCATTCGCCCCTGGGCAGACAGTCACCCTGACTTGCCCGGTGGAGACCAGACATGAAAGACCAAAAGGATACCCCCATGCACGCTCGTTCTCTACCGGATCACATTGCTGACTTGGAAACTCTCGAAGATCTGCTTTCACGCCCTGATGCAGCAACAGAAGCGGATCTTGCGGCGCTTGATGGTGAGATCATGGTTCTGGGTGTCTCGGGCAAGGTTGGGCCTTCGCTCGCACATATGGCCGCCCGCGCTGCCCCGAATAAACGCGTCGTCGGTGTAGCACGATTCTCAGACCCAGATGCGCGCGCGCAACTCGACGAATGGGGCGTGGAAACGATCTAGTGCGATCTCATGGATCGCGCCGCGGTGGACAGGCTCCCACAGATCAAAAATATCGTTTTCATGGCGGCCCACAAGTTCGGCTCGTCAGGCAATCAGGGTCTGACGTGGGCGATGAACACCTACCTGCCAGGGCTGGTCGCCGAGACATTCACCAAATCCCGGATCTCCGCCTTTTCGACCGGCTGCGTCTATCCATTTGTTAATCTCGAAGACATCGGCGCTGACGAAGGCGTTGAACCGAATCCGCCGGGCGAGTACGCACAATCTTGCATTGGCCGTGAACGGATGTTTCAGCATTTTTCGCAGGTCCATGGCGCGCCTGGCCGGCTGATCCGGCTGAACTATGCAATCGATATGCGGTATGGAGTCCTCTGCGACATTGCTCAGAAGGTCGCCACGAGCCAGCCGGTTAATCTCTCGATCGGCCATGTGAACGTGATCTGGCAGGGAGACGCAAACCGTTTCGCACTGCGCGCATTGGCACATGCCACGGTCCCGACATCGCCTCTCAACGTCAGCGGCCCAGAAACGCTATCGGTGCGCTGGCTGGCAACGGAACTGGCCAAGCGTATGGATCGCGAGCCGGTTTTCACGGGCGACCCGGGTCCATCAGCATGGCTTAACAACTCGGCCGAAGCGTTTCGCTTGTTCGGATATCCCGAGGTGCCATTGGCAAGGCTGCTCGATTGGGTGGCAGACTGGATCGCGCGCGACATGCCCACACTCGGCAAGCCGACCAAATTCGAGAAGCGTGACGGCCGCTACTGAGCCAATCCAGCATCTGACGGTGGCGGACGCCCCCCGGTGTCAACCGCTGTCGGACGAGGCCGGTTGGAACCAACTGCCGTCCGACTGGGCCATGATGCTGGAGAATGGTCAGGGATTTTCAATCGCCGACGAGACCGGAGTACCGGGAGCAACGGCGCTGGCCTTGCCGATGGGCCCCCGGATTGGCTGGATCAGCATGGTTCTGGTGACGCAAAAGATGCGTCGGCAGGGTCACGCGAAACGCTTGTTGAACGCTTGCGTCGATTGGTTTGAACACTCTGGCAGAATCTCATTTCTCGATGCCACACCGGCTGGCGAGCCGCTCTATCGTAGCATGGGATTTACGCCGGTGCTCGAACTCGTGCGGATGAAAGGTTTCGGTGGCGGCACAGCAAACTTGGACAGCCTGCGGCCCACTTTGCACTCTGACCTGCCGTGGATCGCGGCCCTCGACAAGGACGCAATTGGCGGCGAACGTGCATTCATTCTGGAAAACCTGCTATCGCGCAACGGTGTGGTTGCTTTTGTGCGTGAGGCGCAAGATGGGTACGTTTTGTCACGCGCAGGTCGTATCGCAACCCAGATCGGCCCGATCATCGCGCCGTCTGCTGAAAGCGCAGAGCAGCTTTTGAGCGCTGCGCTTGCGGCGATCTCAGGGCCGGTCTTCATCGATGCTGTCGCCATCCACCCGCTCGTGACTACCCTTGAGACGTGGGGCTTTTCAAAGCAGCGCCCGTTCCTGCGCATGGCCAAGAGGCTCAATGAGAAAATCAAAGATAGGTCGCGGCTCTTTGCGGCCGCCGGCCCTGAACTCGGATAGGTAAGACAAACATGCACTGGACAGATATTCCCACTCCCGCACTGGAAAGCCTTCGGGCTGGCACGGTCATTCCTGCGCACCCGCTCGCACTGGGAAAGGGCACGCAGATTGATCTAGTCCGACAGCGCGCCCTGACACGCTACTATGTCGATGCCGGCGTCGGCGGACTCGCGGTTGGCGTTCATACGACTCAGTTCGAAATCCGCGAAAATGGTCTCTATGACAAAGTGCTCGACACCTGCGCCGAAGCCGCTGGCGACTGGACGGGTCGCCCGCTTGTTCAGATCGCTGGCCTTGTCGGTCGGACTGAGCAGGCGGTCAAGGAAGCACAGGTGGCGCGCAACCTTGGTTATCATGCCGGACTGATGTGCCTCGCGGCCTGGAAAGACGCATCAATCGATGAGATGATCGATCACTGCGCAACGGTCGCCCGCGAGATTCCCCTGTTCGGCTTCTACCTGCAACCGGCGGTGGGCGGCGTTCCCCTGCCCTTCGAATTCTGGAAGCGTTTCGCCGCGATCGAAAACGTCATCGGCGTCAAGATGGCGCCCTTCAACCGATACGACACGTTGAATGTGCTGCGCGGCGTGGCAGCCGCACGCGCCGAGGATCGCATCGCGCTTTACACAGGCAACGATGATCATATCGTCGGGGATCTGCTAACCCCATTTACCATTGTCCGCGACGATGACACCCTGACGTTACCTATCCGGGGCGGGTTGCTCGGCCATTGGTCGGTCTGGACAAAGGGCGCTGTCGAATTGCACCAGAAATGCCGGGCAGCGCAGGAAACTGGCACAATCTCGACTAGCTTGCTGGCCCTTGATGCAGAGGTCACGGATTGCAACGCGGCGCTGTTCGATGTCGCCAATGGATTTCAGGGTGCGATCGCCGGATGTCACGAGGTCTTGCGGCGTCAGGGCTTGCTTCTTCACACCCGCTGTCTCAGCGACCGCGAAACCATGGGGCCGGGCCAAGCAGATGAAATCACCCGCGTGTGCCGCGAGCACCCCCACCTGACAGACGATACGTTTGTCGCCGAAAATCTGGAGCGCTGGCTGTCATGACCAAAGAACCGATCATTCACATGAAGGGCATCCGTAAAGTCTACAAGACCCGTGGCGCCGACCTTCTTGCCGTCTCCGATGTGACCATGGATGTCGAGGACGGAGATTTTGTGTCACTTGTCGGACCATCAGGTTGCGGCAAATCCACGATTCTGAAAATCCTCGCGGATCTGCACCCCCATGATGGTGGCACAGTCCACGTCGGATCCGAAAGCACGCCGTTTGACCCCAGTCGTGACATCGGAATGGTCTTCCAGCAGTCCCTGCTATTGAAGTGGCGCCGGATTATCGACAACGTCCTGCTCCCCGCCGAAATCATCGGCCTGCCGATGAAAGAAAGCCGGGAACGCGCGCGCGAATTGCTGAGCATGGTGGGGCTGTCAGGGTACGAAAGTCACTATCCCTACGAGTTGTCGGGCGGGATGCAACAAAGGGCATCCATCGCCCGCGCGCTGATCCATGATCCCAAACTGGTGCTGATGGACGAGCCTTTTGGCGCGCTTGATGCGCTCACGCGGGAAAAGATGAATCTCGAAATCCAGCGCATCTGGGAAGCGTCTAACAAGACGATCCTCTTCGTGACTCATTCGATCCAGGAAGCGGTTTTTCTTGGATCGCGCTGTGTGGTGCTGACGTCGGGTCCGGCCCGCATGGCAGACAACTTTCCAATCGAGCTGCCATTTCCGCGTGGCCTGTCGATCAAGGCAACGCCAGAATTCGGCGCGTATACAAAGAAAATCTACAAGCTGCTTGATCTCGACGATAGCGCTGAGGCGAGTGCCGCAGATCGGGCTTAGATCACCGGTCGCGGCCTGATCCCATTCAGCGCCAAGTCCACGATGTGAGCCCGGCGTTCGTCCATCGCGTCCTTTGTATCGAAATCCCGGCCGAAGGCGCGACTGATGGTGTGGATGTTCGCAAAATAGAAGAACGACATGCCGGCGATGGACAGATAGAAATGAAGCGGATCGACGCCCTTGCGGAACAGTCCTTCGTCAACACCACGCACCAAGGTTTCTTCGATCAGCGTGATAATCGGCGTGTTCAAAGCCTGGACAGTTTCCGACGCTTGCATATGCCGCCCGCCATGCACATTTTCGTCGGCCAGTATGCGAACGAAATCGGGGTTTTCCCTTAGATAGTCATAGGAAAATTCGATCAGACTGCGCATGGCCTCTTCGACCGGCAGGGTGGAGAGCTTGAGTTCAGACTCCCGCTCCCGGATCTCAGAATAAACCTTCTCAAGGACAGTAGAATAGAGACCGTCCTTGTTTCCGAAATAATGATACACAAGCTGTTTATTCACGCCAGCTCTCTGGGCAATCGTGTCAATCCGAGCACCTTTCAATCCGAATTCCGCAAAAGTCTCCTGCGCCGCCTTCAGCAGTTGAAGTCGTGTCTTGTCCGCCATCTCGGAACGGGTTCGTCTGACAGTCATGCTTTGCACGTCGGCACTTGCGGCTTTTCTTAGAACAACAGTGAAACTTACCTCCTTGTGCCGATTGGAGCAAGACAGTGTCAATCGGCCAAGTTGCACTGTTGTGGCGCAATGTTTGGAAAGCAGCAGGTTCTTCGCTGACGTTGGATACAGTCATCACACCCTTCGTTGTATTCAGGCCAGTTGGTTATCCATTGATTTGATGGGGAGTCTTGTCACGACGAGTGGGGTTGAACTTGCACGGCAGTTTAAACATCCCAAAAGGAACGGATCAACGCGATATTTGCCGAGGGGCAGTGTTACAGAGATCGTACAACCGCGCTACAAACGCCGCTCTCGCTTGCGAGTACCGGCACCGATGCCCCACAAATTCAATGGCGCCTGTCGGGACAAGTTCGACAAGGCACTGTATCGGGTGGCGAACGCATCAGAGTACAACGAGAGCCTTCGTCAACGTGGTTGTTTGACGGTATGGGTGTCAAATGATGTGGTTGAATTTTGGGCAGCGCCTCGCCGCAATACTTGCGTTAGTCAGGCGCGTTACCCCAATTTGGAAATCGAGATTTGCCTTGTCCCGCAGGTCGTGTTTCGACTTCCTCTTAGACAAGCGCAGGGCTTCATGCGGTCGATTGCCAAGTGGTGGGGCTAGACCTCGTGGTGCGGGACTATTCAACGAATTTGCGGTGCGGTAGCGGTTTGAAGATCGTTCAATGCAGGCGCGCTTCAGACAAGTCTATCACCCTCATCGTGGATAGAAGCGGTCTGAAAATTCATGATGGCTGCGGCTGGCATGAAGATACGCACGCCACCAGGAAGGCCCCAAAAAACATGGCGCGCACTCCACATCGCCCTTGATCCAGAAACTGACACGATCACTGCGGCGGAACTGATTGTAGGACATGCCGGCGACGAAACGGCATTGCCGGATCTGCTTGCCAACATTGATGCCGGTGTAGATCAGTTCCTGCCTGATGGTGAATATGACGGTCAGGGCGTTGCAGACTGTCTGGTGGACACATTTGGGCCTGAGATTGAGATCATAATCCCGCCTCCGAAAAACGCGGTTCACGGCGCGAATAAACAGCGCAATCGGCACATCGATAACATCGCTGAACATGGCAGAATGAAGTGGAAATCCCAGGCTGGATACAATCAAAGATCACAGGTTGAAACCCAGATCGGATGTTGAAAAAAGCCATTGGCGATGGTCTGAAAGCGCGTGATTTCGACATTCAAACTGTTGAAGCTTAAATCGCCTCAAAGACACTCAACCGCGTTACAATTCTCGGTCGTGCAGCGTATGAACGTGTCTTCTGAATTGATTGGGTATGGGGCCAACCTGCCTCCAATGTGATCCCTGCAACACGGTCGCATGGAAGAGATCTCAAGCGTGTCAGGTGCGTTGTCAGATGCAGGTTTGGATGGCAGCGCGGATGCAATCTACGATCGTGTATCGACTGTGTGGACGCATTGGCAGTAGGACGCCCGTTAAGGACAAGGATGGGCACGCTTCTCGCAGCAGCGCAATGTTCACTAAGCACCCATTTTCATGTCCGAGTATCGTTGGATTGCAAAAAATTATGCGGCATCCAAACGAATAGCGCCACTGAGAAGTCTGTATGGTGGCCGACGGGCTTGCTGCTGGCAACTTCCGCCTTCCTGATCCACTCGTTGTTTGCAGAGATCGACATGATTGACTGCCAACGCGAGCGATGCTGACTTGGTTATAGAGGACGGAGCGCAGCGCGCTTTACCGAATTTTTGCGAAACGACCCTCTTCACGGGATTTGTGTCACCGTTGCCTCAGCGTGTTCCGTTGGTTCCTAGAAGAATGTCGAAAAGAACTTTTTCAGGTCCCTGTATTGTGGTGGGCCCGCATCCGGTAGGCTCTCGGCGACATATCAAACGCCGCACGAAAGCAGCGGCTGAAATGCTCGACGCTTGAAAACCCTCTCGTCAAGCAGATTTGCGTCACGGAACATTGTTGCATGTCGAGATTGTCCAGATCGCTTTTTGCAGAATGCAGCCTGCGCTCTCGTATCTTCGTTGCCACGGTGGTGCCTGAGTTTTCGAAGGCCCTGTTGAGCGCACGCACCGAAAGTCCCATATCCTCGGCAAGGACAGATGGGGATAGGCCTGCATCCTGAAACCGCGCCTCGATCATACGTTCGGCGCGCTCTCTAAGGACCTGGCGGGCAGAGACTACCTCGATCGGTCGAATATTCCCCACGGCATTGAGCAAATCACGCACCAGCGTCAATCCGAGCTGCGGCGTGCCCGCGCCTGCGAAATCGGCAATTTGTTCGCTTACGGTGCGGATCCTGTTGGCGAACAACGCGCCAAATCCACGTGCGGTTTCCAAGCGACCTGTCGGTAGCGTCGTCGCACCGGAAAGTTCGGCCAGCTGGTCCTTGCACAGGAGTAAGGTGGACTTTTCGATCCTCTCCATAACCTCGAATTCGATCGGACGCCCCGCGTCCCAAATCAGAACGTCGCCCGGGTGCATCTCGATCGACCAATCGTCCTGTCGAACGCGCTCCCGCCCCTTATGTAGGGCTAATATGCCGTAGCGCTCGCCACCATCGACCTTGGTCATTCTGGCGTCGCGATAGCCCGCACAAGGATCGCAGCGGCAGTTCACGAAGGTGGAAATGCCGGAATCCAGCGATTGGACCTCTGCCCCGCGAAACCCCTCGTTCGCTCTGTCGAGTTGCCAGGCAAGATGTGTGGCATTGACCGCCTCACGCCGGAGATCGAAACGGTCCGCGCTCCTGTATTGATCGGTTGACCATGTTAGCACTGATTTCCTCCCAAACCCGGAAGTTCGTCCTCCGTGCGTCTCGGATTATCAGCATTTGTGTCCTTCCCCGTCAAGAATACTCCTGGACTGGTTGCTATCGTTGCTCCTACGAGGAGGAACGACAATGAAATCAGACATTTCTTTCAATACCGAAGATGGAACCACGCTCGCGGGTTGGTTCTTTGCCGGGTCCGGCGCAGAAGGGCCTGCGCCGACCGTGATCATGTGCCACGGCTTTTCTGCCACCAAGGAAATGCACCTCGAGGGCTTTGCAACGACCTTCCAGGCGGCTGGAATGAACGTCATCGTCTATGACAACCGCAATCTCGGGGATAGCGGCGGCGCACTGCGCGGCGAGATCGATCCCGAGCAGCAGATCCGTGATTTCCGCGATGCTATCACTTACGCTCAAGGGCGCGTGGACGTGGACGAAGACCGCATCGGGGCTTGGGGCTCGAGCTATAGCGGCGGGCATGTCCTTGTAGTTGCAGCGCGGGATCGGCGGGTGAAATGCGTCGTCTCGCAGGTGCCCCTGATCCAGGGTCTGGAAAACGCTCGCCGCCTCGTCCGCTCGGATCTCTGGGCCGGTTTGCGCGCCGGATTTGTCGCTGACCGTCAGGCACGTCTACGCGGCGAAACGCCACTGACCATGCCGGTGATTGGCGAGACGTTTGGCGACCCCTGCGCGCTGCCAACAGAGGACAGCCACAAGTTCTTCACAGAGCTTTCCGAAGAGAACCGCGGGCGTTGGGCCAATGAGATCACCCTGCGCTCGATGGAGATGTTCACGGAGTACGAGCCTGGCGATGCCATCGCCCGTATTGCGCCAACACCGCTAATGATTGTCGTCGGGCGCGACGATCACCTGACGCCTGCCGACATGACGCTGTCGGCCTATGAGCGCGCGCTGGAACCCAAGAAGCTCTTGGTCCTGGAATGTGGGCATTTCGAGGCCTATACCGATGCGCCTTTCGAGGTCTCGGCCCCTGCCCAATGCGGGTGGTTCAAGACCCACCTGTGACGACACCGGATACTTGTGCAGCCTGAACAAACTGGAGGAGACAAGATGAAACGACTTGAGGGAAAGTAGCGGTCACAAACGGTGATCCCGTGATTGAAAATATGCGTAACAGGACGGCCCGAAAGCCTCAATTTTTCTCGGGGTGAGTTCAATTGGCATCGTCAACTTATCGGATCTTGCCGAACAGGAGCCACACACCCCTGGTCAAGCGGCCATCAACACACATGTGATGTCGTCCCAAATGCCGTGAGCATCTGAGCGGGATTGTCGATAGGCAGGGGCGGATCGTTTGTGGCGGCGAGTGCGAAATACGGTTTGGACTTGATCGTGGACAGTCCAAAAGAGCTGTACTTGGCCGGGCGATTTGAAGCGGGTCGTGATCTTGCCTCGGCGCCGCATCGGTCGATGCGAGCCTTCAGATCTGTTGTTTAAGCCCTTATGCCTGCGGTGGTCGATACCGAGCGCGAGGCTTTTCAAAGCCGCACCATAGCGGCCGAGTTTGTCCGTGATCAAAACGCGCGGTCGCCCATATTTTTTGAATAGCTTGCGGAAAAAGCGTTTCGCTGCGCGCGTGTTACGCCGAGATTGAACCAGAATATCAAGAGCGTCACCGTTGCTGTCGATCGCGCGCCAAAGCCAAAATTTGCGCCCGCGGATTGGAATGACCAGTTCATCAAGGTGCCATTTATCAGACGGCGCAGGCCGATCCCGCCGGGTGGACGCGTCATACTTTGTACCAAATTTGCCAACCCACTTCCGGATCGTCTCATAGATCACGATGATGCCGCGCGCCGCAAGTAGATCCTCGGCATCGCGTAAGCTCAAGGGAAACCGGAAATAAGACCAGACCGCATGTGCAATGATCTCAGGCGGGAAACGGTGGCCTTTGAAGGCGCCGAAATTTTTGGCTTTTGTCATGTCGGTCGGTACGATTTAAGAGCGGGCACCGCAAGTTGACGATGCCACACAGAGTTTGTGAGCGGCAGTAGGGTGGCAACGATGACGGCAGTCGCCAGAAAACAGCGATCAGCATATCAACGGCACACCCATCAATTGCCCGCCGCCTCACCTAGATTGTCAGCCTTTTCGGCGTCGCGCTGCCCCATGGGGAGATCATGCCCTTGCGTTGTGTCGACACGTGTCTGTGCCTCAAGCTCAGCGTTCAGTTCGGCGCCCATCAGGATAACGAATGCGGAGATCCAAAACCACATCAACAATACAATGACGCCCGCCAGGCTGCCAAAACTCTCGTTATACGATCCAAAGTTGCTGACGTAGAAGGCAAAGCCAGCAGAAGCGATAAACCAAACGAAACACCCGGCCACGGCCCCGACTGATGCCCATTTCCACTCGGGCTGATCTCGAGAAGGAGCATAGCGGTAAAGCACTGAAAGCCCCAAGATCGTCAGAGCAAGAAGCGCTATCCAGAGCCCGATCGTGATCAGCGTTTCCAGAGCAAGACCCAAGTCAACAAACGCAAGAACCGCCGGTAGGCCAATCATCGACATGAGCCCAATCAACAGTCCGACCAATAGAAAGATCGTCAGAGCGAACGTCACCAACTTAAGCTGGATAAAGCCGCGCTCTTCTCGCTCATCGTAAGCGACATTAATGCCTTGCATAAGGCTCGCCATGCCCTTCGACGCCGAATAGAGCGCAATCAAGATACCGAGCAGAGCAGCCAACCCCAGACCGCCATCACGTGACCCTGCAACGGCAGTCGCCTGAGTATTAATAATCGTGATCACCTCGTCGGGTACGATGCCCGCCAATGCCTGAACCTGTTCGACAATCATGTTTGGCTCAACCAAAAGGCCGCTGACTGCAATCAGCGCCGTAATGGCAGGAAAAAGCGCAAGCAAACCATAAAAGGCAACACCGGCGGCAATCAGACCCACCCGATCTTCGTCCATCTCATCTTTCAAGCGAAAGGCGATGTCCTTCCAGCCCAAGGCAGGAAGCTCAGTTGGTGTTTCAGCGTTGCGACCACGTGCCATAAGGTATCCAGTTCCGGATCGTGCAAAAAAGGAGGCCGGTTGCCCAGCCCCCTCTGGTTCCTCCAGTTAGACTCTGGGCTTGCCGAGTTTGTTGTCTTCAGCAGTGCTTTGCGCCTTGTCTGCGACGCGCTTAGCAGCAGCTTTCGCTTTGTCTCCCACCGCTTCAGCCGCAGACTTCTCGCCCGGGGTACTGGAATCGAGGTCGGCCTTCGTTTCAGACGCGATATCCTTGACCTCTTCTTTAACCGAAGTGGCGACGGACATGGCTTTGGACTTTTCTTCCTCAAAGATCCGCTCTGCCTGATCGAACAGCTCGTCGCTGCGCGTGCCCATGAAGTCGTCCTCGGTCTTCGTTCGCGGCATGGCACCTCCAAGGGCCGCACCAACGGCCAAGGCAAGCGCGCCTACGACCAGCGGTTGGCGGTCGTAAAAATCGGCAGCCGCGTCCGCACCATTGTCAATGGAACGCGATGCAGAGTTGCGCATCTCGATGGCTTTCCAACGCGCTGCAATGACACGCTGGCGGGCTTCATCGGACAAAGCCTCGGTCCCGTCGGCAATCTGGCTACCAGCGGCAGCAAGGCCGTCACGTGCAGACTGTGCACCGCTGGCGATCGAAGACTTCGTGGCGTCTGCTGCGTCAGCAATTGACGAGCCAACGCGGGACGCTCCGTCCGCAGTCGTGGATGCCGCAGCCGACGCGCTAAGCTTTGCCGCGGAAGAGGCCTGGGCCACTTTGTCTTTCGCAGTGTCAAACCCGTCTGAAAGTCGCGCTCCCACCGATGGGTTGTTGCAATCGTCGTTTTCGCGCGCCCATGATGGCGTGTTGTCACGGTAGGGCGTATGGCGAGTTGGCGAAGTATCGGAGCGACCCTGTTCCAAACGCCTGCGGTGGGAATCATGCTCCGCTTTGCCGGGGTCATCATTAACCCGAGCAAGCGGCTGCGCTATCTGCTTCGACCCGTTTCCGAACATCATCCAAGCCAGTCCAATACCGGTTAATGCCAACGGGATCGGATTTGACTTGACCTGCTCAGAGATCGAGCGACCCATGTCACCGCCGTGTTCACGGAACTGGCCACCAATCTGGCGCACAACGGCGTCGATCGAAAACTTGTCCTGCAAGTCCTCGAGGTTTGAGGAAAGGTGCGAGCGTTGTTCTTCGATCTCTCGTTCAATTTCGCTGGGGCTTCGGGTGTCATTTGTCATTGTAAGCTTCCTTTACGGCTGCCGCATCCCGCTGGACGTTCTTGGCCGTCCGCGTTGGTGCGAGGCTTGAAAGTTTGAGGTCATTGACCCCCTTGTTGATCAGCACATAGGCCAGAACGCCCAATAGTGCTCCGACGATCAAAGCGGACCAACCTGCCTCAATCCCGGCTTCGGTCAGGGCAGCGATCAAAGCCGCTGCAAGTACATTGAGTGCCACAAGCGCAATGATTGCCGCACCAGCGATCAGACCGACGGCTACACCCGCCTTGTTCATATTTTCGCTGACTTCCGCACGGGCCAGATCGACCTCACTACGGACAAGGCTACTGACATTGCTCATGGCGTCCGACACAAGGTCGCCTGCGCTTCTGTTGGTATTGCTGTCGGTCATGAAAAGTCTCCCGTGGTTGGGACATGCTGCGCCCTTGACGATTGGGCCGCGGTGTCATTTGACGCCTTGGCAAAGCGAGTGGCGGCGAAACCGACCAAGGCAGCTCCGCCAAGAAAGACCAGAGGGTTCTTGCGGGCAAACGCACTGACGTCATGAACCATCGTGCTAAGGTCTTTTTCGCGCATCGCATCCGATGCATCTGCCAGACCTTCGGCAATTTGCCCGAAAGTTCGTTCCTGCGGAGAGCCACTGCGCATTTCCTCGGCTGCGGTACGAAGGGCGGATGCCACGCTGGACACTTCGTCAGCGACAGAAGATTTTGCGGCCTGTGCCTGCTCAGTCGCAACAGAAGCTGCATCCTGCGCCAGATTGTCCGTTGCCGTTTTGGCCTGGCTCGCCAGGTCTTTAGCTTGTTGCCTAGCTTGGTCTGACAGCGGCTGTTGATCGGTTTTCGGTTTGTTATCTATCGACATAATGCTTCTCCGTTTAAGGTTCAGAATGCGAGATTGATGATGGCCATAACGACGACGATCAGTCCGATGAGGTAAAAAACGTTATGCATTTCAGGTCCCCAAAATTGATGCACCACATGTGCACATTACAAATACAACTCGGCATAACCGGATTGGTTCCGTAGGTCGTAATCACTGTTTGGATTTTGGATATTGGTTCCTGCGGGATTGGGGCGGTCACCGGGCCGCCATTAACCATCGCATCGACAAGTAATGTCGCAAACTTTTTAGTGTTGTAGCGTCTGTCTCCAGCCGCGTTCAAATGGTGCGCTAACGGCAACCGATACCCCAAACTTTGCAGGCCGTTCTGAAGGCATCGCTGTGGAACTCCTGCGCGTTGTCGACATGGATCGCCTTCGGAATGCCGGCCGTTGGCCAAACCACCTCTTCCAATGTTCCCGGGACGTGTATCGATTTCCGGCGCACGCAGTGATCGAGACACAGTGCGATCGACCAAACGGACGGCTCGTCGAAAGTGACATAAACACCGAGAATAATCCGGGTCGCGACGTCGATGGCAACCGTCAGATAAGGGCGCGCAAGTGGCCGCCGATTCACATGACCGACCAGCATAATG
Organism: Sedimentitalea sp.; assembly: GCF_039973035.1. Classification (NCBI taxonomy): domain Bacteria; kingdom Pseudomonadati; phylum Pseudomonadota; class Alphaproteobacteria; order Rhodobacterales; family Paracoccaceae; genus Sedimentitalea; species Sedimentitalea sp. The sequence goes on along the minus strand of NZ_JBDWLR010000017.1, from coordinate 4,929 downwards.
TCCGCCGTTGTGTGATCAATCTGAACGACTTCCAGCGGGGCTGCAACTTCGAGACGGCCGGGACGTGCGGCAAAGACCTTATCAGATTCCTGCGCTCCGCGCCGTTTCCTGAAAACCTCTCGCTGAGCCTTCACTGCCCGCCGGGTCGGGAGCCGCAACGCCTTCGCCTCGCATTCTGCGCGGATCTCTCGCCAGATGCGCAGAGAGCTTGATCGCTCACGCACTAGTTAATAGCGACGGAGCCCCGCATTGATGAGGTATTCGACATCTTGTGTGATCCGCTTCGATCCGGGCTTCGGTCCGCGACGACCCAATTCCAGCGCTGCAACACGCGCATCGTTCTCTCGCAAACGGCGGCACAGAGACCAAGTGTGGCTTTTTGCCAAACCCAGTTCCCAGGCAGCATCTCCGATAGCCGCACTGATCGGCTCGCCCTTCCTCTCAAGTTGCAAGATCGGGCGGTGAACTGCCGCACGGTGTTTCGCAAGACGCTCGCTGACCAGGCCAATCTCCTGCCCTTTTTGGCCGAAACTTATTCACAGATCAGACCGTACGGTGATTAATGGTACAATATGAAAATTAAGTGTGCAAACTACCATTGATTTTGCAGGACAATTTCACACCGGATTCTGAATAATTAGGGCACAGTGACACGCAGGGCCTGAACTGATGTGCGCAAGAATGCTACCGCGCAATTACACACTTTGAAGAAGAACCAGATTAAGTGCCGAGTCACAGCTAGTCGAAACGTATTCCTGACAGCTGATTAGAGCGATGGAAAGCAGCCTAGATACAAACCACCGCACCGATTGGGGCGCGGTGGCGCATTCGCCGTATCAGAAGCTCATCACAGTCGTATCGTCAGCGATGATCGCAGTGCCCATCGCATCAGGAGCTGCAGCGGTCACACCATCCAGCAAAACCGATGAATCTGCGCCCTTACCCGGAAGATAGATTGCACAGACCTGAACCTTAAGGCCCTTCTGCGCCATCATCATCTTCATCAGGCCTTGCGGGCTTGCGTCCTTGGGGGGCTGGCCCGCAGTTGCTGACGCAGGGGCTTCATTCAGCGCGATGTCGCCTGCCGGTCCGCACAGCAACACTTCCGCCGATGCACCCGCGTTCATAGCGTTCATGGTCAGCACCATCGCCATCAACTGTGTCTGTGGCTCCGCACTGGTCAGAATGGTGATCAGCTTGTTCTGATCTTCAGCCTGTGCGGCAGTTGCCAGACCAAAGGCAACGGCGAGGGACGGTAGGATTCTCGAGAAACGCATGTTAATATTCCTATTATGCGTGGTGGAATTTCAGGTGTAGATGACCAATCGGATCGCATATGCGACGATCCCGAGGGCGGCGACGCTTGCAATCCAAATGGCGATGAACCAACCGATTTTGCGCAGGGTTCTAGAGCGCATCAGTGATACCCTTCAGCCGGATCAATCTTGCCTCGGAACACCCAGTAAGCGTAGACGGTGTATCCTAGGATCATCGGCACCAGCACGACCGTTCCCACAAGTGCGAACAGCAGGCTTTCATCCGGGGCCGCAGCCTCGGCAATGGTCAGGCTGGGCGGCACTATGTTGGGATAGAAGCTGATCCCGATACCGATGAAGCATAAAACGAACAGGGTAAGCGCCGCCAAAAACGGCTGACCGTCCTTGCCCGCATTCAACCCAGTGAACAGCGCCCACGTCGCGGCCAGAGCTGCACTGGGCATCAAGACACTCAGAACGGAGCCCGGCAGATTGAACCAACGCTCAAAATATACCGGATCCTGAAACGGAGTCAGAACGCTAACAATCCCGATGAAAGCGAGTGTCCCTGCAGCAAGCCACCACGCATACCCTTGCATCTGGCGTTGAAGGCTGCCTTCGGTTTTCAGGATCAACCAAGTTGACCCCAGCAACGCGTAGCCGGTCACGACCGCAAATCCCGTCAGGATGGAAAAAACGCTCAGCCAATCCCACCAGCCGCCAGCATAGGCACGGTCGGAGACCTCAATGCCCTGAACCAGCGCCCCTAAGGCGATGCCTTGCATGAAGGCCGCAACAAGTGAGCCACCAAAGAACGCGACGTCCCAAACAGGTTTCCAGCGTTCGGTGCGCCAACGATATTCAAAAGCCACGCCGCGAAAGATCAACGCGAGTAGCATCAGGATTATCGGCATGTAAAGCGCGGGCATGATGACCGCATAGGCCAGCGGGAAGACCGCAAAGAGGCCACCGCCACCCAAGACCAGCCAAGTTTCGTTGCCGTCCCAGATTGGCGCGATTGAGTTCATCATCGTGGCCTTTTCCCGCTCGCCGTCGGCAAACGGAAACAGGATGCCCACGCCAAGATCAAAGCCGTCAAGGATCACATATGTCAGAACCGCAAAGGCGATGATCCCGGCCCAGATAAAGGAAAGTTCAAACATCTTTTCTTGCTCCTATTCGCTGGGGATGGCTTCTGGGTTGGTTTGAGCGACAGGTGTGATCCCGGCGGTACGGATCGGTCCGTCTTTCAGGCCCAAATGGGGCGTGCCAGCCGGATTGTTCATCATCCGCAGCAGATAGAAGGTGCCCGCCCCGAAGATGAAAAAATAGACCACGATGAACGCCAGGAGAGAGGCGGCGACCGCTGGGGCCGCTACGGGGGCTAGGCTGTCGGATGTGCGCAGCAGGCCGTAAACGGTGAAGGGTTGGCGGCCCACTTCGGTGGTGATCCATCCTGCAAGCACAGCCACAAAACCCATCGGTCCCATAAAGATCGCCGCGCGCTGCAAGAGGCGGTCCTCATAAAGGCGTCCTTTTATCCGATGCCAGAGGCTCCAGGCACCTAGGCCCAGCATCGCAAAACCAAGACCAACCATCACACGGAAGCTCCAGAACACGATGGCAACGGGAGGTTCTGCATCGTCAGGGATTGTGTCCAAGCCATCCAATGGAGCGTCCCAGTGGTGCTTGAGAATCAGGCTCGACAGGTACGGGATCTCGATCGCGTAATCGATCCGCTTTTCTTCGGTGTTTGGAATGCCGAACAGGATCAACGGGGCGCCATGGGGATGGCTGTCGTAGTGCCCTTCCATCGCCATGACTTTGGCTGGCTGATGTTCAAGCGTGTTGATTCCGTGCATGTCGCCCGCAAAGATCTGCAGTGGGGCAACGACGACAAGCATCCACATCGCCATCGAAAACATCCGACGCGCGGGTGCATCTTCACGATTGCGCAGCAGATGCAGCCCGCCGACACCACCCACGACCAAAGCAGTCGTCAGATAGGCGGCCAGCACCATATGGGTCAGGCGGTATGGGAACGAAGGGTTGAAGACGATTTGCCACCAGTCTTCGGGTACGAATTGTCCCAGTTCGTTGATGCCGTAGCCCGCAGGCGTCTGCATCCAGGAATTCACGGACAGGATCCAGGTCGCGGACATCAGGGTGCCAAAGGCGACCATGGCCGTCGCGAACATATGCAGCCTGTCGCCTACACGTTCACGTCCGAATAGCATAATGCCAAGGAAACCGGCTTCCAGGAAAAAGGCCGACAGAACCTCATAGGCCATAAGTGGCCCAAGAACCGGCCCGGTCTTGTCAGAGAAGACCGACCAGTTTGTCCCGAACTGATAGGACATTACGATGCCCGAAACGACACCCATCCCGAAGGCCACTGCGAAGATCTTTTTCCAGTATGTGAACAGCGTCAGATAGGTCTCATCTCGTGTTTTCAGCCATAGACCGTTCAGCACCGCGAGATAGCTGGCCAGACCGATCGAAAATGCGGGAAAGATGATGTGGAAGGACACGGTGAAAGCAAACTGCATCCGTGCCAGTGTCTCTGCGGTGAAGCTATCGAACATGGGGTTCTCCGTCTTGGCCTGCGGTTAGTTGTTACGTGGCCCGAAACCGCCGGAGGTGACTGCTGGATCGCGATTGCGGTCAATCATCTCGAACCACGCGGTAGAACGAGCCAGAAACTCTGTCCGCGACACCTGACCGTCGAAGTCTGTATCATTGAAGCCAAGCGTCAGCCCAGCTTGCATGAACTCAGCCCCTTTGCCGTGCGCATCATTTTCTGCATTTGCCGCCATATCTGCGGCGCGAGGCTCATCGAAAAAAACGTATTCTTCTGTGCTAAGCAGATCGTCTTCGTTCTGGTCGAACATGTAGAAAGCGTCGCCGCGCCGCTCGGGAATTTCTTTAAGGGTGACAGAGCCCTTTGCGTCCAGATCCCCGTTTTCGATAAAGTGGGTGCCGGGTGTTTGCTGAGCGAAAGAAAAATGCGGCATGAACGCTAGGACAGCGACGAGACGTGGTCGATTCATTTGAGAGGCCCTTCCTAGAGTTTAACGGTGCGCAAGTATGATCGGATTGTCTCGAAGCCCTGTGGGAATGCCGCTTTTGCATCGACGTCCGAGACCGAGGGTGGAATGATGACTTCTTGCCCCGGCACCCAATCGGCAGGTGTCGCGATTTTGTGCTTGTCGCCGGTTTGCAGAGCGTCGATGACCCTCAGAATCTCGTCAAAGTTGCGCCCGACGTTCATAGGATAGGTCATTGTCAGACGAATTTTCTTGTCTGGGTCAATGATGAAGACCGAACGCACAGCAGCGGTTTCGCTCTCGTTTGGATGGATCATGTCGTACTGTTTGGCGATGGTCAGATCGGCATCAGCTACGATGGGGAATTGGAGATCCGTGTCTTGGGTATCGTTGACGTCGTCGATCCACTTCTCATGCTCTTCGACGGTGTCCGTGGACAGGCCGATAGGCTTCACGCCGCGTTTCGAGAACTGCGCGGACAACTGTTGCGGATTTCAAAAATACCGGACAGCGATTACGCTAATTCCCGGACAGCCGTTTCAGTAATTCCCGGACAGCTCGGGTACGGCTGATCATCTGCCTGCGATCATGTTTCAGTTTGGATAGTTTCGGTGTTTTCGGCGGAG
>NZ_JBDWLR010000016.1:0-9399 GCF_039973035.1 Sedimentitalea sp. | reverse complement strand
AATATTATATGTGGAGAATGGCGTTTCATTCTCGCTTGCTGGAACCGTTCGGAGGAATGCAACGATGGAGTAAACGTCATCGTCGGACAAACCTCTGTAAAGGCTCATTGGCATTGGCGGCCCGATGACGGAGCCATCTGGGCGAATACCTTCTCGGATAGCTCTTGCCAATTCCCCATCGGTCCAGTTGGCGACACGTCCTCCGGGGGTAATGTTCACCGCCCACGCTTCGAACGCGGGGTTCTTTTCGACCATGAACCCACCTAACTCGTTAGACATGTCAGGGCCTTCAGCAGTTTGGGGCGTATGGCAATTTCCGCAACCCGCCGGTCCCCGCACCAAATATTCACCTCTTTCAACGGATGGCTCAGCATTCGCCAGAAATGCTGTCGATGAAAGTATAAGAGTCATCAAGACTAGCCGCATATCCTTCCCCCCTAAGTCAAATCACTCGAAGATCGTTCATCGAGTTCAAACTCAACAATAAGGCAGAGCAGAGATAATCTCCTAGAAAAAGATATTTGGCACGTCCGCTACGGGCTCAGGCACTAAATCGCTTCGCGATATGGGCGCTTGTGGCGTGGGTTGCGCGTAGTCGGGATTTGTTTCGCGGATTGTGAAGTTGAGAGTTTGCTGTTGATCGAGGTGATTTTGCCTCGGTTGACAGAGGGTTTTCCCATGAACATTCAGCATTCCACACCGATGACACCGCTTCGCGCGCGCATGATCGCGGATATGACAGCGCGCAACCTTGGACCGGCGTCACAGGTCGGTCACTTGCGGGCCTGCAAGAGGTTCGCGGCCTGGTTGGAACGATCTCCTGAGACAGCTGAGCCGGATGATGTCCGTGACTTCCAGCAGCATTTGATTGAGACCGGCACCAGCATCTGCACGCGCAATCGCACGATGACCGGTGTGAAGTTTCTGTTCCGGGTGACGCTGCGGCGGCACGATCTGGTAGCGGAGATCTTTAGCCTGAAGGAGCCCGTCAAGATTCCGCTGGTGCTGAGCCGCAACGAGATCAAGCGCATCCTGCTTATGGCTCCAAGCCTGAAGGCGCGGGTGATGCTGTCGCTGGCCTATGGGTGTGGGATGCGCGCGGGCGAAGTCGTTCGGCTGCGGGTCGGCGACATTGACGGAGAACAAGAGATCATCCGCATCGTGCAGTCCAAGGGGCGCAAGGATCGCAACGTCATGCTGCCCACCGATATTCTGGGCCTGTTGCGCGAGTGGTGGAAAGAACGCCCAACCGGGCAAGACGTAAGCGTTGCGGGACCAGATCGCGTCATCTTCCCCGGCTATAATGGCAAGCACCTGTCGCCACGCCAGATCTCGCGCCTGTTCAAGCAGGCCGCAAAGGCGGCGGCCATCACCAAGCCAGTCACGCTGCATACGTTGCGCCACTCCTTCGCGACACACTTGCTGGAACGAGGAGTGGATATCCGGGTTATACAGGCGCTGTTGGGGCATACCAAACTGACTACGACGGCGCGCTATGCCAGCGTCGCGACCGGCATGATCTCTGCCGTAGAGAGCCCATTGGATAACCTGGGCCAAACCAAGCGCAAAAAGAGTAAGAAAGGCGCGCCATAGCCCGGGTTGGCACGTTCAAATCTGGAAGTTGCGGACATCTTCCGCGACTACGGGGCTGCGTATCGTATGGCCAATGTGGGCCACATCAGCCTTGATCAGCTAAAGGTCATGAGCGCCATTGAGCGCTGCCGTACTGCGGCGCTTGGCGGACATGTTACGCGCTGTGAGGACTGCGCGCACGAGCACATCGCATACAATTCCTGTCGGAACAGGCACTGCCCCAAGTGCCAGGCGGGGGCTGCAAAAGTATGGCTGGCGGCGCGGGAGGTCGAACTGCTGCCCGTGCGATATTTTCACCTGGTCTTCACCCTGCCCAAACAGGTTGCTGACATCGCCCACCAAAACAAGCGCGAGATCTACAATCTGCTGATGCGCGCGAGCGCGGATACCGTGATCAAGATCGCCGCCGATCCCAAACACCTTGGTGCGCGCGTCGGCATTACATCAGTGCTGCATACCTGGGGATCAGCAATGACGCACCACCCCCATGTCCACATGATCGTACCGGGTGGTGGATTGTCGACCGATGGCACCAGGTGGATCACCAGCCGCAAGAACTTCTTCCTCTCCGTGCGAGTGCTGTCCCGCCTTTACCGGCGGCTCATTCTGGAAGGGCTGGCCAAACTGCACCGAACCGGGCGGCTCAGTTTCTTTGGTGACCACGTCGGCCTGGCCGATAGCACCGCGTTCGAGGCCATGCTGGCACCACTGCGCAATATCGACTGGGTCGTCTATGCTAAGGAACCCTTCGCCGGACCCAAAGCGGTGCTGGCCTACTTATCACGCTACACCCACCGCATCGCGATATCCAACAGTCGCCTGGTCCGGTTCGATGCGGGCAGCGTGACCTTCAAGGTCAAGAACTACCGCGTCAATGGCGCGGGCCGACACACAACCATGACCCTGAAGATCAACGAGTTCATCCGCAGGTTCCTGATGCATGTTCTGCCCAAAGGCCAGCACCGCATCCGCCACTATGGCTTCTTCGGAAATGGCAACCGCGCCGCAAATGTCGCAAGAATCAGGGAACTGCTCCGGGATCAGCCTCCAATTCGCAAAGACACAAGTGAAGGCGAGAATGATCAATCACCCAGGCTCCTCGCTCTGCCATGCCCATGCTGCGGGGGACGGTTGATCATCGTCGACACCTTCGCGCCTGCCCAACACCCCAGAGCACCGCCAACATCAGCAAGGGCCGCAGCATGAAGCGCCCGCCAGACATAACTAAAGACACCATCAGCCGCAGCCGATGCCACCTGCGAACCCATCGTCATATTTTGAGCAGATCATCGACGCGGCAAAAATCAATGGCTCCGAGAAAACACCACGCATACCGTCAAAATGCTGGTCAAGCCGACACCGCGCTGAGCGCAATACGGGCCCTTCAACCGCGCCGCCAGATCAGCCCCATGCCAAGCCCACAGCCCAAATCCCCATAACAACAACCGGCCCACCAAGACCAACCCCACGATTTCCCGCCTGAGCGCTTCTCCGACGCCAGGCAACGCCACGCGCTACCCAAACGTCGCTCATGGCGTCCGAGAAACCTGCATCCGAGTAGCCTTACGGCAGTGCGGCGCTTGGATTTTCGTTCCGGGCCGCCGCCAGTCGGCTTCTAGTGTAACCCCGATTGACCGTTGTCAGCCCACTTCACCTTTGCAGGAATCCTGCAATCTCGGAATTTACTTCATCAGGGGCATCCTCCTGAACGATATGCGACGCATTAGTTATTATGCGGTGTGTCGCATCGGACAGTCTGTCAGACAGAGCATCATTCAACCGCCGAAATACAACGGGGCTTGAACTTCCGCTCAGCAGCAGGACCGGCATCGAGACACGCGAGAGCGGTGCGTCGCGCAAGTCGGGAAAACCATGATAGAGCGCCTGCGCTCTGTCCGGCCCCCGATTGTCCCAGACCTGCTTGTAGCGATCTTCCGAAAGGGCTTCGAATGCATGATCCCCCAGAACGCCCCGGCCGAAGTGCGCGATAGCGGCCTTGTCATCGCCCTTTCGAAATGCCTTTTCTGCTGGCGCGAACGTACCCGCGCCCAGCTTCCCAATCGAATAGGCAAGTTTCGGATTCGATAGAAAAAGCTTGAGCATTTGTAGCGGTTTCGGCGGTATCTGGAGATGGAGAGATACGGTTGGTGCTTCTATCAAGACCAGACTTCGACACATCTCGGGGTGTTGCGACGCAAGAACGAGTGCGATCAGTCCGCCCCATGAATGACCAACCATATGTGTGGGGGACGTTCCGAGCTGATCTATCAACGCAACCAGATCGTCCACGTGTGTTTGGAATGTGTCCGTGTGGTCAGGCGGAATGGGTGCGTTAGGCACGTGATAGCGGCGGCTATAGCAAAGAACGTGGAAATTTTTCGCCAGGGCGGATATCTGACCCGTCCAGCTTCGCAAGTCCGAAACACCACCGTGGATAAGCACGACCGGGTCGCCAGCACCTTGTTCCACTACGGCAAGGCTGGTTCCGTTCACTTCGATTGTGGTCGTTTCATGGAGGTCAAGCATGTCGATACATAGCATATTCTGCTGCACCTTCCGAACGTCAACTTCGTCCGCAGACTGTAAGTTCGCTGATCATTATAATTCGCGGTCGCCGCGAATGGCAGCAATGACGGGCCGCACCGCAGCATCAGACACCGCCGATGGAGGTCCGCTCAGGGCCGTTCGCGTAAATTTGCAAAGCCCACTATCTGCGCTAACCGGACTTCCAATCGGAAGGCTCACTTCTTGGGTGGAGCAATACTCAGGGCGCGGAAAGGACCGGAAGCTTGCATTCGAGGGTATTCGAAATCGACTTTCTAACCTCGCAATAAAGAGACCTTCGCGTTTTACGCAACATTTTCAGATTTTCGAACGAGCTAACGTCCGGTTTCGCTGCCTTTTTGTCCCGACGTTGAGATTGCAAAGCTCAGCCTACGGGTGGGTTGGACCACGTTGTTGCGGCAAACGGTTGAGAAAGCGCCCGTTCGACCAATGCAAGACGATCTTGGCCATAAAAGGGGTCTCCGTCGACAATATAAGTTGGTGAGCCAAAAACGCCTTGCTCTTGGGCCCAAATCGAATTTTCTTGCAATTTGTCTTGAACCGTCTCTGACGCTGCGTGATCCATCAGCGCATCCGCATCGTGCCCTAAAGCGTCAGCCAACTTGGCGAGTGTTTGAGGGTTTGAAAGGTCGGCGTCGTACCGCCAATGCGATTCGAGCAAGGCATGCGCCATCACATCGGTCGTTGTGCCAGTTGCTCCGAGCGCCAAGACCATGCCCGAAGCGAGGCTGTAATCGGCATCGTGGTATGTTGGTCGAAAATTGATAATTGGAACGTTGCGATACTCGGCCCATCTTTCAATCTCACGCCCGAAAAAATAGTCGACATGCGCCTGCGTTCGCGACCGGAAAGGTTGGCTGCCTTGCGCCTCCACAACCGGAGACAACAGAACCGGCTTATGGATTAGTTTCACATGAAACTCGGCGCATAGTTTGTTCAGTTCGGCAGAGCCCAGGTACGCGAAGGCAGAATGGGCTGAATAGATGTATTCGATAACTGGCATTGTACCAGCATGGAGGATTCGGCATCGAATGCCCAGTATTGACTGATACCGGCCATTCATAGGTTTCGCAGCGGATGGTAGCTCCCTGCGCTTTGCTGCCCTGGGTAGACGGCACAGCACAAGAAGCCGGTTGTTTCGGTCGATGAATGGCTGCTCTCGCACTGCTTTGGGATGATTTGCGCACTTGCAGCGAATTCACACTTACCCCTCTCTGTCGAGCATCGACCATGACGCATGCGGCCCAGAGGGGCTATTCAGCCACCATTTTCGGAGCGAACGGTTTGTTGTTTCGCCTGATGCGCATGCTTGCATGGACACGAAACGTTCCCATATTTTCCACATTGCTTCATTGTGAAATCCGGGAGTCCCAGATGGGTTATGTGAAGACAGCGATGCTGATGGCCGCGATGACCGCGCTCTTCATGGGCGTGGGATACCTGATCGGCGGATCGGGTGGTGCCGTGATCGCACTTGCCGTCGCAGCGGCCATGAACGCCTTTACCTGGTGGAACTCGGATCGCATGATCCTGCGGATGCACAACGCGCAGCCGGTGGCGCCCGGCGACCGGTTGGGTCTCCACGCCCTGATCGCCGAGCTTGCGCGGAACGCGGGCCTGCCCGAGCCAAAGGTTTATCTGATCGACACGCCGCAACCCAATGCCTTTGCCACCGGCCGCAACCCTGCAAACGCGGCCGTCGCGGTCACCGCGGGCCTGATGCACAGCCTGACGCGGGAGGAGCTGGCCGGCGTGATCGCCCACGAGCTGGCGCATATCCGCAATCACGACACCGCGATCATGACCGTCACTGCCACCTTCGCCGGGGCGATCTCGATGCTGGCCAATTTCGCGCTCTTCTTCGGCGGGTCCCGGGAACGGCTCGGGCTGGTTGGCACCCTGCTGATGATGTTTCTTGCGCCGATGGCCGCGGCGCTGGTGCAGATGGCGATCAGCCGGACACGGGAATACGCCGCCGACAAAGCCGGGGCTGAGATCTGCGGCCAGCCCATCTGGCTGGCTTCTGCGTTGGAGAAAATCGCCGTGGGCGCGGCCCGGATCGACAACCACGCTGCCGAACGCAACCCGGCCACCGCTCATATGTTCATCATCAACCCGTTGCACGCACACAAATACGACAGTCTCTTCGCGACCCATCCCGCAACCGAAAACCGCGTGGCCGCCCTCCGTGCAATGATGGCACACGGCGGAGGGATATCGGGTGCCGCGGAACCGCCAATGTCTGCTAGTCGTATCCCGATCACAAAAAAGCACCGACGAGCCGGACCCTGGTCCTGAATGTGTACAGGTTCTCAGAGAACGACCATGCTCCGATCAAATCGGATTGACCGATGAGTTGATTTCTTGAGTGAGGCAAGGCCGACGTCGGACCAAACGGATGAGTAAACAAGAGATTCATACAAGCTGGATTGCTAATTCCGGTCGCCGTGGCGGGAATGCGCATGAACGTGCGCGGTTTCCCTATTGGAGCTTTTCAAAAACCGCGATTGCGATCTGCGCGCTAAAGCTGGTCGAAGTACAAGCATTGGATTTGGATGAGCCACTCCAAGGGCACCCGTTCACACTTCGCCAATTGCTCGGTCACACGTCTGGCCTTCCAGACTACGGATCGCTCAAAGAGTATCATCGGGCGGTCTTCCGAAAGGATAAACCTTGGACACAACAAGAGTTACTCGATGCGACGATGGCTCAGGGGATGCTGTTCTCGCCGGGTGAAGGTTGGTCCTATTCCAACATCGGTTATCTGTATGCGCGAAACTTGATAGAGCAGGTGACGATGAAGCCGCTCGGCATCGTCATCCATGATTTTCTTCTTGGGCGTTTGGGTTTGGAGAGTGTCGAGTTTTGGGGCAACCTTGAACAATCCGCAGCGCTCTACTGGGACGCCGGAGCAGGTTACGATCCGCGATGGGTTTATCACGGATGTCTCGTTGGATCGGCGCCTGATGCATCGCTGTTGCTGCACGCGCTCTTTGCGGGTGGTCTACTTCAGGCGCAAACGCTGGCTGAGATGTTGGATAGAAGATCGCTTGGCGGTCCTATTCCAAGTCGGCCATGGACAGATTGCGGATATGCTCTGGGACTGATGTCCGGTGCGATGGACGGTGCAGGCCGCGCCATCGGTCATTCAGGCGGAGGACCATTCAGCGTGAACGCGGTATATCATTTTCCTGACCTAGAAGACCCGATGACGGTTGCTTGTTTCACAGACGGCACAGATGAGGGCGTGGCTGAGTTTGCCGCCGCCGAAATAGCACGGCGGCAATAGCAACTGAGCCAATTCAACCGCCGTTACCTGCGCTGGTTACGCACGGCTGACGAAAGCCCGTTTCAATGCCGACCATAACCACTTGATAGTTGCCATTGATGGTGCACAATGAACCGAGGTGATCCTCGTAAAGACGAGCATTTCCATCGGAAGTATTCGCTTGATTGAGGATAAGTGGGGTTCGTGCAAACTTATGCGCAATTCATGCAATGTTATGCGCAACTACCGTGCCAAGTTGTGGTCTCATTAGTGGAAAATTTCATAATAATTTCAAAAAGCATCACGCAACATTATGCGCACCCCTACATGTTTTTGTAGGGACGCGGATATAGCTGCACGCACCGCAAAAGATGGCATGAATCGCCCATAAGCTTGCACGATTTCTCCCCATACGCGTACTCCCAGAGATGCGGTCAACTCAGGGGCGACAGCGCTATGAGATCAAACGTGCAAGTAAGCCAATCGTCAAGAGGGCGGAATTCGGTCTTTCGCTGCGCTCACTACGAGTGCCCGGATCGGGGCGCAAAGTGGCGAGGGAACATGACTTAACGCGCAGTGGAACCGGCATGCGATTAGCGGCAAAGATCTTTGTGCCGTAGCCGCGGGCCTTGGGCATGCGGCCAAGAGCGTACCGTATCGCCACGGCCAGACTGGTTTTGCCGGAGATCTTGGGCAGTTGGCTTTGGAGCCACCTCTTGAGATCGTCGAAGATGGGCTTGGCATTGCTCCGGCGCATGGCGACGCGGTCTTCAGGCGGCTTTTATCGAGCGTCCTTTTCGACAGCATAGAGCTTGGCGATGCGTTCTATGGCTTCCTTGGCGATGGTCGAACCATCGCGTTCGAAGACAACCACGAACTTGCGGCGCACGTGCACCATGCAAGCTTGTTCGGCGGCCTTGGGGGACCAGAAAATGGATCACGTTCGCGGTCGCCGTTTCATCCGCAAACCCAGGGCAAAATCGAGCGCTGGCATCAGACCATGAAGAACCGGGTTATACTGGAAAATTAATACCTGCCCGGCGATCTTGAACGCCAGATCGGGGCCTTCGTCGACTATTACAACAACCAGCGCTACCACGAGAGCCTGAGCAACGTCACACCGGCAGATGTCTACTTCGGGCGTGACAAAGTCATCATCAGAGAAAGGGCAAAAATCAGGAAACTGAAAATCAAACAACGCCGCTTGCAACATCAAAAGCAAGCCGCATAATCAATCACGCAAACGAACCAGAGCCTCCAACGCTCAAGCCGCTCTGATGTCCCATTTTATATGACGACGGACAGTATTGGCTGACAAGGCGCATAACGCAGATTGGATCAGGGACATGATCTGGGAACTGCAATACCAGTGGCACTGGGAGCCATCCGCGACAAAATGACGACGGTCGAAAATGCCAAGATGATCGGGATTCATTTGTTATCAGCGGACGATGTGTAGCAAGGCGATCATCGTTGAAAGCTGGAGGAATGTTAAGGTCTCAGGTCTGAATCCATGCAATTTGTTGAGGCGCTTGCCCGGTTCCAAGCTCAGCGGTGACGGAAACAGACGACCTTTGTCCCGTCAGGCAATCGCGCGAACGGGCAGATTCAGGTAGCGTCGCGCATTGTTTTCAAAGAAGTCTGCGGCCAGGCGGTCGGTTTCGGAGTCTCCGATCTCATCCTGCAAACTATCGAAGAATGCATAGAAAATCTCCAGATACTCGCGAGCATGTCCGATCACGCTCTTCATATGATGGTCGGTTCCATACATGATCTTTTTTGAGACCTGATAGGGGCCTTCAGGGTATGGGCCAGTTCTATCGATGAGGATATTGCGGATTTCAAAAATACCGGACAGCGATTACGCTAATTCCCGGACAGCCGTTTCAGTAATTCCCGGACAGCTCGGGTACGGCTGATCATCTGCCTGCGATCATGTTTCAGTTTGGATAGTTTCGGTGTTTTCGGCGGAG
>NZ_JBDWLR010000015.1:0-9311 GCF_039973035.1 Sedimentitalea sp. | reverse complement strand
TCGGTATCGTCAGTGTGCCGCCCCCTTTTGACCGCTGATCATAAGGCTGCGCGATCAGCGGTCAAAAGAGGGCGCGTTTAGAAAGGCCACGACAATTGGACGGGTTTGAACCGCAGCAGCTCCGTCACTGCCGACCCTGATGCTACGGCCTGAGCCCGCAAGACGACCATTGCAGCGGCGCGCGCGTCTTCGCCGGCATCGTGGTGGTGAAAGTCGAGGTTCAGTGCCTGCTTGAGGTTCGCCAAACCGTGGCCCCCGTTGCCTTTGAATTGGGGCCAGGCCGCGCGTGCGATCGACACGCTGTTGTGCGGCGTTGATGGTGTGGATACCCCCGCTCAACGGCATTTGGAACGCAGATTCTTTGGACAGTTGGGTGAAATGGCTGCACGAAAACCAGCCGCATCGCTCAAATACCTTGTAATACTTCCATATCATGGCATAAATGCGAGGTATGATCATTCGAAACCATCTCAGCCGTATTGAGCGCGCCTTGGAAAGCCAGGCCGGTGTTGTGCTGCTTGGGCCCCGCCAAGTGGGTAAGACTACCATGGCACAAGATATCGCAGAGGCCCGCGATGCGGTATATCTGGATTTGGAACGCCTTGCAGACCGACAGATTCTTGAGGAGCCTGATCTTTATCTGGATGAGCAAGCAGGCAAGCTCGTTGTGCTCGACGAAGTCCAGTTGATGCCGGGGCTTTTTGGCACGCTTCGCGGTCAGATTGATCGGCGGCGGCGAGTTGGGTATCGGACCGGACAATTTTTGCTGTTGGGATCGGCGTCGAACACGCTTTTGCAGCAAAGCGCTGAATCTCTGGCCGGCCGTGTGAGCTATCACGAATTGACGCCTTTTACCCTTGATGAGGTGGGGCAGGGGGCTTTGTCACAGCTTTGGCTGAGGGGCGGTTTCCCGGACAGTTTCCTGGCTGGTTCGGATCGGGAAAGCCTGACGTGGCGCGAGGACTTTATCCGCACATATCTTGAGCGCGACATACCATCATTCGGTCTTCGCATTCCTGCCGAAACTTTGCGCCGGTTCTGGACGATGCTGGCGCATGAGCAGGGCGGATTGCTGAATGCAGCGAAGATAGCTGCGGGATTGGGCGTATCCGGGCAAAGCGTGGCACGGTATCTCGATCTACTTGTGGATCTCATGCTTGTGCGGCGATTGCCGCCTTGGCATGCAAACGCAGGTAAACGACTCGTCAAATCGCCCAAGGTGTATATCCGCGATGCCGGTCTGGCCCATGCGCTTTTGGGTCTGGAAACCACCGAGTCCCTACTTGGTCATCCTGTCGTTGGCGGCTCGTGGGAAGGGTTCTGCATCGAAAACCTGATCGCCGCCGCCCCAAGGGGCACGGAGGCCAGTTTCTACCGATCATCCGCCGGCGCTGAGATCGACTTGATCCTGAAACTGCCAGACCAGAGCCTTTGGGCGATTGAAATCAAACGCACAACCAGTCCGAAGGTAACACGTGGGTTTCACATCGCATCCGACGAGCTCAATGTTTCAGAGCGGCTTTTGGTCTATGCGAGCGACCGCGACGTTCCGGGGCAGGGCGGTTTGCGTGCGATGCCTTTGGCGTCCGCAATCGAGCGGTTGCGCGCGCACTAATCCCACCACGGCGTTTCCATCGAATGTAGAAGTGGGTCAGGCGGGATGGGACTAAACAATTAGGCTCCAGACTCATTGAGTTAGAGCCAGAACAAGATGGTTGCAGCAAGGGCTATGGTAGACAGGAATAACGTTGGAGATCTGTCGTAGCGGGTTGCAACGCGCCGCCAATCCCTCAGTGGTCCGAACATGATCTCGATCCTGTTGAGCCTTTTGTAGCGACGCTTGTCGTATCGAATAGCATTGTTGCAGGGCAGATGAAGATGTCGGAACGCGCCCAATCCGAGACGGAATTCAGGCGGTGCGTTCGAAATTTGGGCGGCCAATTCCGGTCATCCGGTTAAGGATGCGGACACCAATCCCGGCCTCTGTCTTTTGATTTTCGAATCCGCGCGCCTTGAGCTTGGCACCGATGACGGTGTTCCAACGACCCATCAGGGTTTCACCTCGGCTGCATTGATTGTAGCCAGTGGCCTTCTGCCAGGCCATCCGCCCGCTGGCGGCGATCTCGGCGATATGGCGGTCACGTGCCGTCGGATCTTTGGCCGCATCAGGGCTCAGGATCGCGTTTCTGGGAGGTGGGATCGTCACCTCGATCAACGGTCCGAACCGAGCGGCAAGCAAATCAGATGTTGGTTCACGGCGTTGTTGCACAGATCGCCCCTGCGCTGATTTCAAGGCGGTCTGTTCCTTTCAGGATGCTGTAAATGCCGCACAAGTTCAACGCTGATCGTCGTGACAAGATCCCGAAGCAAAAGCATCGGGTGTCCAACTGCTCTGAATACAACGAAAGCTTACGACGGCGCGGTGATCTGAGGTTCTGGATCAGCGAAGATGTACTTGGTCTGTGGTCGGCGCCACGCCGAACGACGCGTGGTGGACAGCCGCGATACTCCGATCTGGCGATTGAGCTTTGTCTAACGCTGAGCGTGGTCTTCAGCCAACCGCTGCGCCAGACCCAAGGAATGATGCGCTCTATTGCAGCCATGCTGGAGGTTAATATCGCAGTACCGGATTTCTCCACCCTGTCGCGCAGGGGCAGTGGTTTGACACTGCAATCGAGGCCTAGGATCGACAGCCATGCTGCAATCCATTTGGTCGTGGACAGTACTGGCCTGAAGATTTTCGGTGAGGGCGAATGGCTAGAGGAAAAGCATGAAACCAAGCGCAAACGGCGCTCGTGGCGCAAGCTGCACCTCGGCCTCGATCTCGTCAGCGGGGAGATCGTCTGCTCTGATCTCACCAGGGATGACGTCGGCGATCCAACGGCGCTGCCAGATCTTTTGGATCAAGTCGACGGCTCGGTTGATCTGTTTCTGGCAGACGGCACTTACGACGGGGAACCTACATCTGATCTCCTTGCCGCTCGGTTCGGATCGATGATCAAAGTCACAATCCCACCTCCCAAAAACGCAATATTGAGCCCCAATGCGGCCCACAATCTGATGGCACGCGGCCGGCATATCTCCGAGATCGCAGCCCATGGGCGGATGGTTTGGCAGAAAACCACAGGCTACAATCAACGCAGCCGAGGTGAAACTCTCATGGGCCGCTGGAAGGCGGTAATTGGACCCAAGCTAAAGGCGCGCAACTTCGAAAATCAGAAATCAGAAGCCAAGATTGGCGTCCGGGTTCTCAACCGAATGACCGAACTTGGCCGCCCACGTTTTGAACGCACCGCCTGAATTCCGTCTCGGGTAGGGCGCGTTCCTAGTTGCCGCTGATCTGTGCAACAACGCCGATAAAATCAGAGAATAGGATGTCGTGTCACCAATCGCACCTTTGCACTGGAGGGAAAATGCCAATACCCGAACAGCAGTCTTTGTCAGGAAGACCGTCCTCCTCAGCGGGCTGCCCGTTCTCCGACAAGGCGACGAGTTTTGACCCGTTTGACGCGCTCTATCAATCCGATCCAGCTGAGGCGTTGCGTTGGTCGCGGGAGGGGGAACCGATATTTTACAGTGAGGTGCTGGGGTATTGGGCGATCAGCCGTTACTGCGATATCAAGGATGTGTTCCGTGACCCGATCCTGTTTTCGCCGGCCATTGCGTTGGAAAAGATATCACCGGCTCCGGTGGAGGCGGCCGAGATCCTGAACTCTTATGGTTATGCGATGAACCGCACGATGGTGAACGAGGACGAGCCGGATCATATGATCCGACGGCGATTGCTGATGGATGCCTTCCTACCTGAAAACCTCGAAGAACTCACACCAATGGTGCGCGAATTGACGCGGCGCTGCGTGGACCGTTTCGTGGCAGCGGGACGTGCCGATCTGGTCAAGGAGATGTTTTGGGAAATCCCCATGGAGGTCGCGCTGCGGTTTTTGGGCGTGGATAATGACAGTATCTCGGAACTTAAGGCGTTTTCTGTGGCGCATACCGTCAACACCTGGGGCCGCCCATCCGAGGACGAACAATTGTCGGTGGCCACTTCTGTCGGCCGGTTCTGGCAGGCGTCAGGCAAGGTGCTGGAGCGGATGCGCGACAACCCAGACGGCAAGGGCTGGATGTACGACAGCATTCGCCAGAACAAGCTGCACCCAGACATCGTGACCGACAGCTATTTGCAATCCATGATGATGGCGATCCTAGTCGCCGCCCATGAAACCGCCGCGCATGCCTCGGCCAATGCGGTCAAAACGCTGTTGACCGACAGGGCTGCGTGGCAAGAAATTGTCGCGAACCCTGGCCTGATCCCAAACGCGGTCGAGGAATGCCTGCGTGTTGCCGGGTCTGTGGTTGCGTGGCGAAGGATCACGACTCAAGACACGGTTGTTGGTGGTGTGGATATCCCCAAGGGGGCCAAGCTGCTGATCGTCACGGCCTCGGCAAACCATGACCCGCGCGAGTTTGAGAACCCTGACCAGTTGGACCTATATCGTGAAACCGCAGCGGACCATCTGACCTTCGGCTATGGCGCGCACCAATGCATGGGAAAGAACATCGCGCGGCTTGAGATGCGGATTTTCCTAGAGGAACTGAGCCACCGTCTGCCGCATATGAAACTGTCCAAACAGACCTTCGAATATCTGCCCAATACCTCGTTTCGGGGGCCAAAATCTCTGCTCGTCGAATGGGATGCGACGTTGAACCCTGAGGCGAGTGATAGCTCGGTGCTGGCACAGGCCAACGATTATCTCATCGGGCCGCCGGCGAAATCCGACATCCGTCGACGTCTTCGCGTTGCAGAAGCTTCGGTCGGCGAAGGCAATGTGCTACATCTCCGCCTCGAAGACCCCTCCGGCGCCGCATTGCCGCGCTGGACGCCGGGATCGCATATAGAGTTGTTCTCGGGATCGTTTGCCCGGAAATATTCGCTCTGCGGCACCACCGATGAAGTCGGCCAGTTTCGCATTGCCATCTTGAATGAAGCGGAGGGTCGGGGCGGATCGAGGTATTTTCACCGCACGGTCAACACCGGAGATATCCTGCACGCTGCAGGACCGCGCAACCACTTCCAGCTTGATGAGGATGCTGACGATTATCCTCTCATTGCTGGCGGCATCGGGATTACGCCGGTTTTGGCAATGGCCGACCGGCTCAAGGCGCTCGGCAAGCGGTATCAGTTGCACTACGCTGGACAAAGCTACAAAGGTATGGCGTTCGCGGCCCGGATTGCGCGCGATCACAGCAGTGTAGCAACGCTATACGCCAAGGACGAAGGTCAGCGCATGGAACTTTCCGAGATGGTGGCAAGGTTTGGCCGCACCGGTCGCATCTATGCCTGTGGGCCGGAACGGCTTCTGCAGGTGCTGGATGGATTGACCGAGGATGGACCCGAAGGCTGGCTATCATTCGAGAGTTTCACTTCAGTTGATACGTCGCTTGATCCGGCAAAGGAACACGGGTTCACCGTGCATTTGCAGGATTCCAGCCGCGACGTGCAGGTGCGTGCCGGTCAAACCGTGCTGGACGCGCTGACGCAAGCGGGAATTGACGTGCCCTGCGATTGCCGCGAGGGCCTGTGTGGCAGTTGCGAAGTAGAGGTGGCTGAAGGCGGGGTTGACCACCGCGACATAGTTCTGACCAGAAGCGAACGCGCGGCCGGAAACCGCATGATGACGTGTTGTTCTCGTGCACATGGTGACCGCCTGGTCCTGCGGCTTTGACGCCAAGACAAGAACGATGCGGGCCTGAAGTTGAAGGCTCTCCGGTCGGGCTACGCCCTCCCTACGACCCTTCAACCCTACGTTCTCATCTCGATTGACGCTGCATTCTCATCTTGTTTGTCGCGCTGCATCGGTCTTTGTGCACCGGCTTGTGGCGGCCGGAACCGTTGAGGAAAAGATCCTCGACATGCAAGCTCGTAAACAGGCGTTGGCCGATGCGCTTTTTGATGACGCCGCCGATACCGCTACGACCCTGCTTGACGAAGCCACGCTACAAGACCTCTTCGCGCCACTGGCAAAGTGAGGACGATTTCTTTCCGTTCATGATGAGGTCCGAACCATCTTCCGTCCGCGCCGCCATACACTTTCAGCCGCTGCCTATCGCCAAACCAGAGCCGATGCCCACTGGATTTGGGACAACATCACGCGTGAGCTGAAGGCTGCCTGAGATCCAGTGCCACGGCTTTCGCCGACAGAAACTCCGATAACTTGACGATGGCGTCGGAGATTCCACTGCGCAGCCAGGTCTATTGGATCAAATTGATGACCCAGCCGACCTGTTTCTAGCAGATGGTGCCTACGACGGCGCCCCAACGGGCGATCTTCTGCTCGAACCCTTTGGCGAAGGATTTGAGATTGGGATCACATCACCCAAAACGCGATGCTGAGCCCGGACGCCGCACGGAATCCGACGATCCGCGATCGCCAAATTACCGGACTTAAGGCGTACGGACGCATAGCTTGGCAGAGGACATCGTGCTACAATCAGCGCAGACGAGATGAAATTTTGATGGGTCGCTGGAAGACCGTCATCGGACCGACACTAAAAGCGCGCAGCTTAGAGAATCAGAAAACAGAGGCCGGGATTGGTGTCCGCGTGCTGAACCGGATGGCCGAACTTGGTCGCCCCAGTTTCGAACGCACCGCCTGAATTCCGTCTCGGGTAGGGCGCGTTCCTAGTTGCCGCTGATCTGTGCAACAACGCTGATGCAAACCCGCTTTGTCGGGGGCAATACCGAGGCAATCGGCGCCGTGGCAGCGGAAAAGTGGTGGCTTGACTACAAAGACCAGACGTTGAACCAGCTTGTGACGCGCGGTCTGGTACAGAACCTTGACGTGATGAGCGCCACCGAAGCGATCCGACAGGCACAGGCCGAACTGCGCGAAACCGGCATCAATTCAGCATTGGACGGCTCTCTGTCGGCATCCACGACCGCATTCGGTGGCGATGGATCAAGCGGCACCTACACCGTCGACAGTGGTGAATTGGGGGCATCCTTGGTCATCGATCTGTTCGGGGGCATCCAGCGAGAACGCGAAAGCGCCCTTGCGTCCCTGACCGCAGCACAGGCCGAGGCAGAAACCGTCGGGTTGGCATGGTTGGCTGAACTGCTCTCGGCCTATTCAAATGCGCGATATTACCAAGAGTTGTTGGCGCTGACCCGTGAGACCATCGAGGCGCGGGAAGAAACGGTCGATATCACCCGCAGTCAGTTCGAAGCGGGAGGCGCGACAGAATACGAGGTGGCCGAGGCGGCGGCATTGCTCTCTACGGCTCGCGCGGGCCAGCCCAGTTTCGCCGCGCAGTTTGACGCCAACGTCTATGCGATTGCAACATTGCTAAACGAACAGGCCGGCCCGATCATGACACAGATGCAAAAGGGATCGCCGCAATTGCGCACGCCAGACGGCGCACGCACCGGTGTGCCTGCCGAACTGTTGCGCAACCGCCCGGATGTGCGCAGCGCCGAAGCCGATTTTGCGGTCTCGGTTTTCGAGATTGGTGTGGCAGAGGCCGCACTTTACCCGTCGTTGACACTATCGGGCACGGTAGGCAGAGCCGAAGGCCTGGATGCATGGAGTTTTGGACCGCAATTGTCGCTTCCGGTGTTCAACCAGGGGCAGTTGCGAGCGCGCCGGGACGCCCAAGTCTCGGTCGCCCAACAATCCGAGATCACATGGCGGGCATCCGTGTTGTCAGCTGTCGAAGATGTGCAGGTCGCCCAATCCAACTTGTCCCGGTATCGGCAGCGCGCCAGCTTGCTCAGAAAGGCTGCAGATGAATACGGCTGTGCCTATGAGCTCGCGCAAGAGAACTACCGCAATGGTGCGATTACGCTGTTGGACCTGCTGGAGACGGACAGAAACACCGCTGCGGCACGGATTGAAGCTGCTTCCGCCACGAATGATGCGGCACAGGCCTGGGCTATATTGAAAATCGCCACGGGTGCGGGCGCTGCGGCCACTCAACCGTAACCAAATGAATGGAAAGACCCTGTTCAAAACCGGTTTGAAGCCAAGTTGGCGGAATAATAATAAACGTTGGCAGTAGAAGGCCTGTAGAACGAATGAAACATGCGGGAATAATCGCCATTCTGGTCGCCGTCGGTGGTGCAGTTGGCATGACGCTAATGCTTTTTGGCGCACGTTTGGGGTTGTGGGCGCCGCTCACAGGATTTGGCCTCTATCGAGCCTATTTCAATCCGCTCAGTGCGATCATCACTTGCGCGGGCCTGATCGCGTTTATCATCCATCTAGTTCGCAAGGAAAAAGGCGGAACCATCGCAGGCGGGATGGCAACTCTCCTCGGGCTGGCATTTCTGACGCCCTTAATTTTGGGTACGCTCAACCCGCCACTCCGCTCGCCGCCCATTCACGACATTTCAACCGATACGCTGAATCCACCTGCTTTTGAGGTGCTGGATGAAACCCGCCCGGGGGCCAGCAATACACTTGTCTACGGTGGTCCTGAATTGGCTGAGGCTCAAGCAGTTGCCTATCCTGACATTGCACCTCTTGAGGTAGATCTATCCGCGGATGCTGCATATCAACGCGCCCTTGCAGTCGCCAAGGAAATGGGGTGGGAGATCATCGTCTCGGACGCCGCGCGTCGCCGCTTTGAAGCAACCGCCCACACCCCTGTCTTTCACTTCGCAGATGACGTCGTGGTTGTCGTGACGCCCAGAGAAGACGGCAGCCATGTTGATATGCGCAGTGTATCGAGAGTCGGACGGAGTGACCAAGGAGTTAACGCCGCGCGTATTCGTGCTTTTCAGCAGAAGTTCCGAGATTAAGTTTGCCAATGCTTTGCCTAAAGCTAGGCCTTGTCACAAGGAATCCGGTTGAGGCGCGCAGAATGGTTTCGTAGGCATTGCCAACTTGTTGAACGATCATGATCGGGCTACATCAACCCAATGAAAATCCCCACTGAGATGCCTCGCCTGAAGGGCTTCCGTTTCCCGCGAGAAGTCATTGCCTATGCTGTTTGGGCTTATCATCGTTTCGCTCTGAGCACGGCTGGCGTCGAGGACCTTCTGGCTGAGCGGGGCGTGATTGTCAGCCGGGAGGCCGTCCGGTTGTGGGTCAATCGATTTGGTCGCCATTTCGCGAGTTGCATCCGGCGTGATCGCCCTCACCCCAACGACAAATGGCATCTCAACGAAGTCGTTGTTCCGATCCGTGGCAAGAAGCATTGGCTGTGGCGCGCAATTGACGCAAATGGCGAGGTTCTCGATATCCTTGTGCAAACGCGCAGAAGCGGAAAGGCCGCAAAGCGGTTTTTCAAAAGGCTGATCGCTCAGTTCG
>NZ_JBDWLR010000014.1:0-4358 GCF_039973035.1 Sedimentitalea sp. | reverse complement strand
CGTGGCTTGCCGTGAGACTTCGGAAAAAAGGGGCAAGCTTGGCCATCTGCTCGTCGGTCCGCCAGTAAAGGTCGCTCATGCCACCACTTCGTTTTCCGAGCCGTAAATTCGCCGCACACTGAAAATCAATGCTTCCTGACCCAAAATCGGCCAGTATTCCCAATATTTGCTCGGAAAGTCGATCCGTCGCCCGGCTCTTACATAGTCTATCCAGTAAAATACGGCGAGTGGGTGATGGCTGCTCCCGGCACCCGTCTAACCGCATCGGTTCACGATGTGGAACCTCGACCGTCAGGGTTCCGTAACAGCGCTTTCGCGCGACAGCATTTGAGATAAACTCCTGCCGACTCGCTTAAAGCGCGAAAAGCTTGAATCGCATACAGCTTGTTTGTCGAGCCGTACCACCTTATCCCGAACATGTCTGAGGGGTGCGTCCCTTTAGTAAATTGGTTCGCAGCCGAATGTATGGCCGCACTGTATGTTTTTGGAGTTCGGTCGCGCTTCGCGGCCGCGGTAGTTTAGAATTATGCCAGATCAAACGATAAACGTTAACACGACCGTGGGCGATGTCCCGGTCTCAACGACCAGTACGCTGCCTGATAGCTCTTTCGATACGCTCAGCGTCGATCATACGATCAACATCGGAGCGCAAAGTTCTCCGGACATCAACGTTGCGATTGCGGTCGACACATCCGGGTCGGCAGGTGGGAATTCTGGGTCCGACGTGGATGGTGACGGAACGAACGATACCTTTCTGGAAGCGCAAGTCTATGCTGCAAAGCAGGTTTTCCAAACCTATATCGACAACGGATACGACCCGTCTACAGTCACGGTCACGCTGGTCGAGTATAGTAACAACTCGTCATTAGTTGGTGTATACAACCTGGATCAATTGCTCGAGTTCGAACAGGATATCGACGCCTTGACGACGGGCGGTTCAACCAACTTTGCGGCCCCCCTTCAAGAAATCAATGACAGTTGGACGGCGCAAGGCGTCACGGACCAATCGTCAAACTCCATAATCTTCATGTCTGACGGGGTTCAAAACTCAGGTGGCAATTTCACCGACGAGGCACAAGCGCTGGAAGATGATTTCGGTGCACTGATCTCGGGTGTTGGTGTGGGTGCCAACAGTGGCCTAAATGCGGGTAGAAATGGCGGTCTGAACGACCTTGATAACACCGGCGGCTCAATCGGATCGGGTGACGGTGCCATTCAAGTCGTGGACACGTCGCAACTGACAGCTGCGATCAGTGCCCCGCCGCCGATCTTGGATGTTGACTCTGTGACCGTGGTCATCACCTATCCGGACCCGGCGAATCCGTCGCAAACAATTACAATTTCCGAAACCATCTCTGTGGATGACCCGCGCCTTGTTCCGACGCCCAGCGGCTATGTCCTTAACGACTATGTCGTGGACTACGAACCCAACCCGGCCCGGGGCGATGACATTCAAGTCGAGATTACCACAACCTTCAATAACGGGACTGACATCCTGTCGACAGGAGTTGTTACGATTCCGCAACTGGTGTGTTTTGTCGCCGGCACTCGGATCATGACATCGAAAGGTGAAAAAGACGCGGCTGATCTGCGGATCGGGGATCTGATTTTGACACGGGACAATGGCATGCAGCCGATCCGGTGGATCGGTCGTCAGAGCTTTGGCTCGGCACTTTTAGCTGAGCAGCCGAGAGCGCGGCCGGTTCGCATCAAGCCGAACACGTTCGGCCGAGGCATGCCAAGGCGCGCTCTTCGTGTGTCCCAGCAGCACCGGATGTTAATTCAATCGCGTGCCGTTGAGGCGCTGATCGGAAAGAGCGAAGCACTGGTCGCAGCCAAGAAGCTGACGGGATTGAAAGGTGTGGAGATCGACAACAGTTGCAAGCCACTCGAATACATTCACTTCCTTTTCGACAGGCACGAATTGGTGATTGCGGATGGCGCTTGGACCGAGAGCCTGTTCATCGGCCCTCAAGTCTGGACCCACCTGGACGGTGAAACAAAGGAAGAGTTCCGACTGCTCATGGGGATCACCGATGCGCCGGGCAGCCCAAAACAGCCCGCAGCCAGCGCCATTCCCACCCCACGCGAGCAAAAGGACATCATCTCGGCGATGCTCAACGACGCGTAGTAAGGCGCATTTGCGAACCAGAACAATATCGAGTGTTGTCACGTGAACTTATTGCCCTGATCGAAGGCGCGACGAGCATCAATCACGCAATGCTTGCCGCGGTTTTCCATACGTTGAATGTTCCCAGTGGCGCTACAAACTTGGTGCACGGGTGTGGGGGGCTCCCCCTTGCCGCAGGCAGAAGACCTCATCATCGCCGCGCCCGAGCTTGCGGTGCTTGGAGAAGTGAAGCCTGAAGAGCCGCTGTCGCGAGAAATGGTAGTGAGCCTTCCCCTCTGAAGTGATCCGCCCCTATTTGGACCCATAGGCGCTGACGTAAGACAATGAATACGAACGCGCATTTCAGAATCCGAAGGTTCAAGCATCGTTTGTGAATCTCGGAGACAAAATGACCACAGAAACGGTCTGATTATCTGACCGGCGCGGAGCAAAATTCCGCATTCTGACACCTGATGCCGATGAGCGGAGGGTGGGGAGATGTATTCTGTGGACTTATACAACCGTGTCCGTCGGGCGTGCCATGTTGATGGTATGAGCAAAAGTGCGGCTGGTCGTCTTTTTGGGATCGACCGCAAAACGGTGGCAAAGATCCTGCTACATTCTGTGCCGCCAAGGTATCGGCGAACTGCTTTGCCTGTCCGTCCGAAGCTTGATCCGTTCATTGCGATTGTCGATCAGATCCTGGAAGACGACAAACGAGTTATAAAAAAGCAACGGCACACCGCCAAACGCATCCATGCCCGGCTTCGGGATGAGCACGGCTTCACCGGCGGCATCACCATTGTCACCGACTATGTGCGGGAGAAGAAGCACCGGACCCGCGAGGTCTTCGTCCCGTTGTCGCATGCGCCGGGGCATGCCCAGGTGGATTTTGGCGAGACGCTTGGTGTGGTTGACGGGGTCGAGTGCAAGCTGCACTATTTTGCGATGGCGCTGCCGCATTCGGACGCGTTCTTCATCAAAGCGTATCCTGCAGAGACCACCGAAGCGTTCTGCCCCTCTCGGCAGCATGCTTTGCATGCGCCTGCCGGGCAATGGACGGGCATGTCTCTGCCTTTGCGTTTTTCGGCGGAGTGCCTTTGTCGATCCTGTATGACAACACCACGATCGCGGTGGCGAAGATCTGCGGCGATGGAAAGCGGGAACGCACCACGATTTTTTCCGAGTTGCAGTCGCACTATCTGTTCGACGACAAGTTTGGCCGTCCGGGAAGGGGCAACGACAAAGGCAATGTCGAAGGCGTGATCGGCTACGGACGACGGAACTTTCTCGTGCCAGCGCCCCGGTTCAACAGCTTCGATGAGCTGAATGCCCGGCTGGAAGAACACTGCCTGAGGCGTCAAGGTGATACCGTGCGTGGTCATTCAGAGCCGATCGGCGGCCGTCTGATGCGCGACCTGGATGCGCTGATGGCGCTGCCGCCCACACCCTATGACGCCTGCGAGAAGGTCAGCACGCGGGCGACGTCGATCTTGATGGTCCGCTATCGCAGCAACGATTATTCCGTTCCGGTGGCCTATGCGCACCACGAGGTTCAGGTTCGTGGCTATGTCCATGCGGTGGTGATAGGCTGCGGCGCAGAGGTGATCGCCCGCCACCGCCGATCCTACGACAATGCTGATATGGTGTTCGATCCGATGCATTACCTGCCGCTGCTTGAGCGAAAGGTTGGGGCCTTGGATCAGGCGGCGCCGTTGCAGAACTGGGATTTGCCGGATGAGTTCGCCACCCTGCACCGGTTGCTTGAAGCGCGGATGGGCAAGAAGGGCAAGCGCGAGTACGTCCAGGTTCTGCGCCTGCTGGAGACCTTCGAGATGGCCCATGTCCATGGCGCCATCAAGTACGCTCTCGGCAACGGCACCATTGGCTACGATGCGGTCAAGCATCTCGTGCTGTGCCGGATCGAGAAGCGCCCGCCCCGGCTTGATCTCGACATCTATCCCTATCTGCTCAAGGCACAGGTCGAAACGACGGACCCGGCCAGCTACAAGGTGCTGATGTCCGGAAGAGCGGCATGACCGATACCCCGCAAGTCCTGCTGCAGCATCATCTCAAGAAGCTGCGCCTGCCGACCTTCAACAGCGAGTGCGGGTTTCGCAAATTCCCGGACACGGATTTCAGTAATTCCCGGACACGCGTTTCGGTAAATCCCGGACAGGGATTTCGGTAATTCCCGGACAGCTGCGGGGACCCGGACACGGTTGGTCATCGCCTGCTCCGTCACGGC
>NZ_JBDWLR010000013.1:0-12134 GCF_039973035.1 Sedimentitalea sp. | reverse complement strand
TATTTCGGCTGACCACCGCGACCCTTTCGCTTCGGCGCAAACCATTTCCCGGCAGCCCCATCCTCAAGCCAGATCGTCACGTCACCGCGACGGCGCAGAGCCTCGTTGTAATCCGACCAATTGGTCACCGCGTATTTCGCCTTGGGAAACTTATCGCGCCGACCAGCGTTGAATTTATGCGGCATCACACGCTCCCATGAAAATCACAGGGCGCACGTTCTCGCCGAAATCGGCGACCCATGCAACAAGGTCCTACTCGACTATACGGAGGTCTTTGACGGCAATCCCCGAGCGATCAAACGTTTGATCAATGCGCTGACATTCCGGCAAGGGTACATTCTGACGGCGGCAGAGGACATTTCCTTCGATATTATTGCACGCTGGACGATTTTGGCACTCCGCTTCCCTTACACCGCCGACGTGCTAGCCGCGCGTGCGACAACCGAAGTTCCAACCGAGCCCACCGAGGAATTCCCTGACCCAGAGGCGATCAGATCCATACTTGGCACTCTCGAACCCTCTGACATCGAACAGATTGCTGCGTTTGGTTAAGGCAGATGTCACTAGGGTATCGTTGCTGAGGGCTTTGTTGCGCAAAGAGGTTGAAGCCGAGACTTCCCCTTTCCCCAGACGGACTTATCCC
Source organism: Sedimentitalea sp. (assembly GCF_039973035.1). Taxonomy (NCBI): domain Bacteria; kingdom Pseudomonadati; phylum Pseudomonadota; class Alphaproteobacteria; order Rhodobacterales; family Paracoccaceae; genus Sedimentitalea; species Sedimentitalea sp. Next base: position 11,491 of record NZ_JBDWLR010000013.1, on the reverse strand, counting down.
ACGGGCCCGGTGACAGGTATGCCGAGCGCGGTGTAGCCGTTCAGGACGGCGGCGCGGACTTGGAGTTCGGCGACCTGACGATCGAAGTTGCGCGCCATGAGGCTCTGCCCCAGCAGCTTCACGCAATGCATTTTCGTTTCGGCGCGGCTTCGGCGGTGTTATCCGCCCCATTTTCGCCAGATCGCGCGACAGAGGTATTTCGATGCGCGCAGTGCTTCGTTTCGGGCGATCGCACCGGCCGTCGATGGCTTCCAGGGCTTGGCGTTCTTGCGCGGTGGTATGACGGCATGGGCGCCTCGGTCGGCGATGGCGTCGTGGCACTTGCGCGTGTCGTAAGAACCATCTGCAGTGACCGAGCCGATCTCCATGTCGGCGGGGATCTGGTTGAGCAACTCGGGCAGCATGGGCGCGTCGCCTATGTTGCTTCCGGTGATCTCGATGGCTCGAATTTCCAGCGTCTGTTCATCGACGCCGATGTCTATCTTGCGCCATAGACGGCGCTTCGCACCGCCATGCTTTCGCGCGTGCCACTCGCCTTCTCCCTCCGCCTTGATGCCGGTGCTGTCGATCAGCAGGTTCAGGGGCCCCTGCGAGCCCCGGTAGGGAATGCTCACGGCCAAGATCTTCTGGCGTCTGCTTAGCGTGCTGAAATCCGGCACCGACCAGTCGAGGCCGACCAGCCGCAGCAGGCTCTCGACGAAGCCTGTCGTCTGCCGGAGGGCCATGCCGAAGAGGATCTTCATCGTCAGGCATGCCTGGATCGCGGCATCGCTATACTGCGGCTGCCGACCTCGCTTGCCTGACGGCGGCGGCACCCAGACCATGTCCGGATCGAACCAGATGGTCAGGGAGCCACGTTGCTTCAGCGTTTCGTTGTAGGCTGGCCAGTTCTTGGTCTTGTAGCTCGGCGGGATGGGTCTGCTCATGCAGACCAGATACCACGCTGGATTCACGAGATGAATCCCCCTTCGGTATTTGCGCAACAAAGCCGCTGCCACACAGATGCATTTTTCTAGGACGCCATGCCAAGGATACCACACTTTTGTTGGCCACTTCTTTTCAACTACAAGGCGATCTAAAGCTTTTCGGCCATTTTCGCGCTATAGTGTTTACGCGGCACAACGCCTGCACATTTGGAGCTTTCTATTTGTCGAAAGTCACGCGCGTACTCGCCCAACCAATCGCCACCGCCACGGCGGAACTACCTGTTCCAACGGCGCCTGGATTATGGCTTGTCGCCTGGAGCGGTCAGGGCTGCAATGGAGCCGACATCAGTGCCACCGGCGTTGCATTTAAATTGGAACGTGCTCGAGAACGTTGCCGATCAGAATGGGCGGAACGCTCGGCATTGTCCTTACGCCCAGATCTATGGCGAAAAGGACAGCCCCCAGCTGCAGCTGCAGATGAAGTGCGGACGGTGGCCGCAGCCCGCGCAACTGGGGAAGTGTTGGAACGATATGCAGCGGCGCTTTGGCTCGCCGGGGAACGCGCTGCGGCCGCGCCCAGTGATCTTATGACTGCCGCGGCCAGCCAGGCACTGAAGGAATGGCAACGTCCTTTTGGCCTGCCAATCGGGCTTTGCGATTTATCCCCGCCGGGGTTGGGCGCGGTCTGCCTTGCCTGGACACCGTGCGGAGAGGATGTGCTTTTTGGAGTTTCCGCTGGCGAAGATCGCGGCGCTGCCACACGAGCAGCCATCCGAGAATTGACTCAAATGGAATTCGCACATGCGCTCGACACGCTGCGTGGAACAAACGATTGCGCCCGCCTCGATTTGCGGACCCATTTGCCTTTGCTAACTCCGTCAGCTCCGAAGGTGACAGGCGATGGAAGCACACCTTCAGTGGAATGTGCGGATCAATTAAGGGCGGCTGGTGTCACCCTGTCCCAAATAAACTTGTCTGGCCCGAACGGGCGAGCCGTCGTCGCTTATCCTATAGAATTGCCCAAGCGCTATGATGGATATTCCTTGTGGACCGAATGACTGAAGAAACGTCAAACAATCAGCTGCAAATCCTTGATCGGTTTAGGTGGGGGTTGGGCGGGCAGGACACCCGGCTTAGTGCGAACAGCCGTAGATTGATTGCCATTCTCGCCCTGAACCAGAACCTTACTGAAACTCGCAAGCGGGTCGCCTCGTTGTTATGGGACAGAGCCGACCGATCAACGGCTCTGCGTAATCTGAGGCAGGCCGTATATGAGTGCCGCAAGGAATTGGGACCGCTGGCGGGTTGCCTGATACCTGAGGATGACAAAATTGCGTTGGGCCAGGGTGTTGCAGTGGATATCGTGGAAATACGCGAACAGCTTTCACTAGGGAACGTACCTGAGAAACTTTTTTCTTCACGTTCGATTTCGGAAAGGATTGTCGATGTGTTGCCTAGTGGAAATCCCGTTTATGAAAGCTGGGTGCAACTCAACGCGCAAGAGTGGGAAACCCGGTTTGTCTCATCCTTGTCAGCTTTGTTGCAGGGGCCTGACCAGGTCGCCCGATTGCGCGCCGCCGAAGTCCTGATTTCGCTAGATCCAAGCCACGAACTTGCCGCACGCACCCTGATCGCGTCGCATGCAGCGGGCGGAAACGTTGGGACTGCCTTGTCCATCTATAGCCGCATTTGGCAATATTTGGACGAAGAATACGGGATGGAACCCAGCCTTGAGACCCAGAATCTGATAGCACAAGTCAAGACGTCGGACGGTGATCTTCCCGGGCCTTCCAGTGTTGCGGTGCTTCCCACGCAAGGCAAATGTGCAATCTGCGTTACCGCGATCAAGGGCGAAGCGACTGACAGTCTTGCCTATCGGATTGCCGAGTTGTTCCGCACTGAATTGATTGCTTGTCTTTCAAGCTTTCGCGAATTCGATATATTTGATGGCAGATTTCATTCTGGCAAAGCGGATTACACGCTGAGTTGTACCACGCTGGCCGACCAGTCCCATGTCAACGTGACGTTGCATTTAACCCAGATGGCAGATGGGTCCGTCGTCATAGGCCATCGGCTGGGTGATATTGCCGCGAACTGGTTTCGTCAAAAGAACGATATGACCGGACAGATTGCCGCTGCATGTTCGGCTGCGATCTCGCGCAAACGTCTGGAACGGATGACCCGCGAACCCAGCCATTCGCAAGTGGTTGATCTCTGGATCAAGGGTCAGACGAAACTGCACCAGTTTCGTCCCGACACATGGCAAGAAGCCTGCAGATTGTATGAAAACTGTATCCGACTTGATCCGGATTTTTCACCCGCCCATTCGGCATTGGCCCAGTTGATGAATAGCCGACAATTGGCAATGCCGGGGATCGTGCCTGAACACGCGTTTTTGATGGATGCAGTTGACCATGCCAATCGGGCCATCAGCCTCGACCCCGAAGACAGCAGAGCACATCTTGCCCGCGCCTGGAGCCATTGCCTGCTGCACAACACAAGCCAGGCCATGTGTTCATTCGACATGGCATTGAAGTGCAATCCGAACGATCTTTGGGCGATTCTGTCTGCCGCTCTTGGCGCTGCATTCTGTGATGAAGCGGATCAGGCGCGGCAATTGGCGCAACACTGCCAAAGCGATGCCTGGAATTTATTGCCACCACATTGGGGATACCTTGCGACGATAGATTTCGTGTTGGGCAACTATACCGGTTGTGTGGCCAATGCAGATCTAGCCGGAAAGGCGATCATCAACATCCCAGCCTGGAAAGCAGCGGCGTTGATCGTCCTTGATCGGCCAATTGAGGCCGCGCAGGAATGGAAGGCGTTCGAAAACTTTGCCCGTGCGGCATGGGTGCCTGATAGCCCACCATCCGCAGATGCAATCGCGAACTGGCTTTTGGCGTGTTTTCCGATCTCAAATCCGCAGCAGGCCGAGCATTTTCGCCGGTGCGTGTCTTTGGCCCGCGCCGCGCTGCACGACGCGGACCAGTTGCAACGTAATCAGGCACACTGAGAGCACATATAGGCGGCCATATAAGAATGTAGGAACACGTCATAATCAGCTGATGGTACCGGGTAGTCGACAAATGCCGCAGAATTTTCGCCCAGCGGCATCTCACTTGCATAGTCGACCAACCCGTACACAGAAGGGATTCGCAACGATTCGCCCGAATTTTGCATCATACTGGGCTCTGGCAAAAGCACCTCAAACACATCCGACCGACGCTCCACCAGTTCGATTTCCTTGACGTCTGCGCGGATCACGAAATCAGGGTCCGCACCACCAGAGGCCGTCGCCGCCAGTTTTAGACCCTTGATCATTGCTTTGCTGAAATTCTCGACACTCATCTTATATCGTCCGCCCCCTAATGGGGTAAGGTTTGGATTGCTAATGGGATCAGTCGTCAATTCATTGATCAACTGGCCAAACACCACCAGCGCACCATAGGTTTTGGGCGTGAATTGTAATTCCTTTGTCTGAGACATCTTTCAACTCCTGTTGTCTAAAATTGATCTTGTAGATCCACCTTACTCTACATCTGATTGTACGAAAAACCGCCATTTCCCGTGTCCTGACGCTTTGCTGACGCTTGGCTGACGAAGGCCCTGACGCCGCCTCCTTAGAAACAGCAGTGGCACTATTGCCAAGTGTATGCGCCAGCCAACTGGCGCGTCATTTCAAAAAGGAAAAACTGACATGGATTATGAACCCGTTGGAAATACTACCAGTGTTTCGACAAGCACTGCAGATTTAGAACTGGCCGATATCGACCAGGAATTCGCAGAAGTCGCAGAGATGTTCGATCTGGATGAATCCGTTGCGGCGGGCGATCTGGACGAGTTGGATGCGGCCCTTGAGGGCACCGATCTAGGCACATCCGGAACCGAAAGCGCCGGTAGCCACACGCTTTTGGATTTCGCTGACGGCGTTGTCGGAGCAGAAAACATGCCCGAGTGGGGGTGGCCGTTCATCGGCTATTTGGAAAAAAAAGCGAAGCGTCTGGTCAAGATATTGATCGCGAAGTTTCGCAAATATCGGAAATACCGCAAATGCCTGCCGACCCTATTAAAGGCGGTTGCTGCCATCAAGGCCCGAAAATGGGGAACGGCGATTAAACAGGTCTACGCCACTTATCGCTGCATGAAATCCGCATAACTCTCAGACCGCGCCGTCGACAGGTGGCGCGGTCACTCCTATTTTTCAAAAAGGCGAAGAACAATGACAAGTGATTTTGAAGAGGACCGGAATTCGAACGCCCGTTCGGCTAAAAAATCCCGCAAATCCAGCGGATGCGAAGACGGATCAACTGAAACTGATTCCGACCAGTCCTATGAAGATACGAGCGAAGAGAACCTCCTAGACGCGGCCGAGGCCGCACTGGAAGATGAACAGCCATTGATCGAACACGGGTTTGATCTGAGCACCCACGGCGGTGGGTCGCTTGAAAACGTACCCGGATTTGATCTGACGGGGCCAATGATCGACGGGATCGGAACAACAGAGGAATCCGCTCTGCCCGTCGATTGGGATGCGATGCGCGACGCGGCTCATGTGCATTACGGCGGCGAAATTGGCGCCGAGAGCATTTGTGGGCCGGATGATCGCGTTCAAATCAACACTGTAACCGCGCCGCCATGGCGCATGATCGCGAAATTGCTGATCACTGCGGGCGATGGTGGTCAATATGTTGGAACGGGTTGGTTCATCTCTCCGCGCACGGTCATGACTGCGGGACATTGTGTGTTTTCCAACCGCTCAGGCGGGTGGGCCAAATCCATTCAGGTCATTCCCGGAATGAACGGACGGCATCGTCCGTTTGGCACAGCCAGTAGCTCTACTTTCCGGTCCGTGCGCGGCTGGACGGAAAAAGGGGATCCAGAATTCGACTATGGCAGCATCATCCTGCCAAAATCCCAACCTCTTGGATCCACTGTCGGCTATTTTGGATTTGCCGCGCTGGAGAGTGATCGGCTTAAGAACCTGTTGGTCAACAATGCGGGCTATCCCGCCGATAAGGGTGTCGGAACGCAATGGTACAATGCTGGCCGAATTACAAATGTGCGAAAAAATCGTATCGAATACATGATCGACACGTTTGGCGGGAACAGTGGTGGCCCAGTTTGGAAATACTCACGCCAAGACAATGCCCGTCAGGTGGTCGGCATCCACAACTATGGTGGATGCGACAATAAGGCCAGCCGGATTACGCGTGAAACGCACAACATCATGGCGCGTTGGAAATCCGAAGGCATGTAAGCACAGACGCGCCGACTGGATGTTTGGTATCTGCTCGGCGCGTTCCTCGGCGGCCTCCTATGATTTATTCGGGCGTCTGATTTGCAATTCACCGGCAAAGCAGAAATTTGCCAGTGGACAACGAATGGCAGTTGAGTCGGCACTGTGTGAATTCGCCCACCACCGGATTTTTCGGTTGCAGCGAAAGTCCGGTCTGACGGGCCGCATCGCAGCATCAATGACCCTCGGTAGATGACCGCAAAGGGCCGTTGACACCCATGGAAGTTTGATACATTTTGATATCAGGCCATAACGCAGGCCGGTGTGCCCGCCACGCGAAGCGATGCTGCGTCAACTTCATTATATACAGTCAGAAATCTTGCCGCGTGCAGGGTCTGACTAGCAGCGGGCACCTAGTCGGATCTGATTGGAAATGAATCATGACCGAAAATTCACACATTACCACTGTAAAGAAACTAGCAAAGCGTTACGCACGCGCGACCCGAATACCTCAGGCGAAAGCCCTTGATGCAATTGCCCTCGAATTAGGGCACGCACACTGGGTTGAACTGAAAGCGCAAGAGAAGAAAGGCTGGAGCCCAACAGATGATTGCATTGCCGCGGTGGAAAGGATGGTTGAGAAAAGCAACCCCTTTGCAAACGGTACGCACCAAGACCTTGGCGGTTCTGTGCGTCTATTTGGCGATCCGGAAGGGCCCAGATGCGGTACGATTGGCGGCGCTACCTATACGCTCTCTATTTGGCAGGATGACGTTAATATAGAGGGAGAAGGCTGGACTATCAGAATTCCCGAAGCGCCAAATGCTTCACCGATAGTGGAAATCGACGAACGTTTTGCGAATAAGTGCCCACTGAACGAACCCGATATCCTGCAAAAAGCACTGGAGATTGGAGAAGCCGAAGCAAAGAGTGTTCAGGCGCGAATTTCTTCTGACTGGCCCCGGCGTTCCACAAAGCCGGATGCAAAAGGTGTTGTTTGTCATCCTCTGTTTGGTGGAGGAGACAGTGGCCGTATCGAGTCGGACACTTGGTTTTGCCTTCACTGCAATTCAGAGATATCCGGGCAACAGATTGCTGTAAATCTGTGGCACTGCCCTTCGTGCGGCGCATCTCCAGTAGACATCTACAGCGATCCCTTCTGGCTGTCAGACAAGGATGAGCCTCCGACACCGTTGCTCGAAGCGAACGAAAACCGCCGCGGCGAACCGACTGTGACCGTGGTCGATAAACGCCTCAAACTTGAGCTGAGCGAGGAAAACGTCACGCTGCTGATCCGCAGCGCACTTTTGGATGATGCGGCAAATGCGGGTGAGCGCATTGGAGCACTGTTGGCGGAGATAAGCTATGATGAAGAGTTCGGCGTTTGGGTTACCTTTGAGACGAACTACTGGCCTGAGGAAAAAGAACCAGTCCAGGCCAGAGCAGTTGCAAAAGCGCTTGGTATCGGGTTCGACGAAGAAATCATGCTTGATGAACCAATCTTCGCATGGCCGGGGATAGGGGAGATGACGAATAACACGTTGGAGTATACAAAAACCATGCTGCAGGCCTACGAGCAACAGAGTCCAGATAAGGGCGAGGAATAACCATTCCTAGACCATTGGCCGGTGCCCGCATGCACCGGCCACTTCACGTCGAGCGCCGCAAACAGAGGTTGATGCATGCCCAGGAACATCGAGACTCTGCATGACGGAACGTGAACCCGCTGATGTCGAGAATGTGCAACTGCGGCGAATGTCCGAAATGATGGGCACACTGCGACGATGAACTGACACGGTAAATGGCAGGTATGGGCCGCTCCGCGACGCTAAAATCAGTGATCGCTGGGGCGAAGTAGCACCGGCTCCAATGGCCGGTGAGAGCCCAAATTACTGGAGGCCGCATTACCACAGGTTCGGCATCTTGGTGGTAGAGCAGACAGCCGCCCTCGTTGAGCTTTGGGAACACTGCGCGAATTTGGGCGCTCCCTGTCACAACCCAAAACTTCAGTTTATCTCTCAACCAGGCGGCCGCGGTTGCGGACCAACTTAGCAAAGGAAGTGTTTAAAGACTGCTGTGTCTGAACAAGTTAGCTCCGTTTGTGCAAACGCCTATTTTGCACATTAGGATTCGGCAGACTTGAGTGCTATTATCAAGAGTCAGGCAGTGTGGCACATGTCCACACCTGTCGGGCATCATTCTAGATGGTGAGAATGTCATGTTCTTTCGAGATCAAGAGCGATTTCTCCCGCATCTATTCAGGGTCATTGTTGCAGCCACTTTTTCAGCAATGCTTCTGATCGCTGCGCCTGTGCGGGCAGACGACTCAACCGATGTTACGTTCTTCACTGCCCTCGAGAAACTTGCCTCTGCCGCAGGAGGGAATAGGCGGGTCACGTCGGACAACTTAGAAGGTTATCCGTACAAGACCACGTCGTTGCAGCTTACGAGACGCATCAGAGAGGAGAAGACAAACACGATCTTGTGGGGATTCGGCAACGAAATGGTCTCGGCGTTCAGCAAAATCCTCGCCGTTGGCGGGGCGGCGAAAACGGCGGAAATCGTTGGATTGATCAAGGACGCTGCCAATTCCCGCAGTCTGGCCGACTTTGTTGTCAAAGCCGGGCCGAAAAAGGCGTGGAAATCAACAAAGGATCATTTCAAAGCGCTGGGCGAAACTGACGCGAACGCTGAAAGACTTGCCAACAAGGCGCTAGACCAGTTGTTCAAGAAAATGCAACTCGTCAACCGTACCAAACGCGTCGTCTCGAGCACGACCACCGGTCTGTGCAATCTTGGTAGCGAGCGGCTGACCGTCGATCTCAACGTTGCCAAGGGGGAAGTTGTCTTGGAATTGCAAGCCAGCGGCTGCACCTGTTCACGCAAGGACGACCTCAAGGCCTATTCTGGCAAAGTCGCTGGAAGTTTCGATCCGTCGACGAGCCAAAAGAAAATCAAGTGGGGGTTCAAACTCCGAACCTCTAATTTTTCGGTTACGCCCTGCGATCCAAGGCAAAGAGCCCTTTCAAAAATTCGGGAGAAAAGCCGAAAGAAAGGCGTCCAGACTGCTCCCCTTGGTACCGCCAAACCAAATCAATGCACGGCGGGAACCTGCATCTTTCTCATCAAGCACCTCGATCTTAAGGAACGCCAGATACAGGAGCTTGCTTGCCGTAGGGCCGGGCTGAAGAGGAAAGGGCGCGAACAGTCGGATGAATACAAGACTCTTGCCGAAGAGTGGGAGAGATCTGGCAAATCCTTGACGGGATTGTATGGAGAATATGTCTCCTGCAAATGCGATAGGGTTGCCGACGTTCCCAAGAAACTCTTTGAACTGCGCGGCTTCCGCGAAGCCCTGGCGCGCTCAGGCGCCCCACCTTACAGGGTGCCCGAGCTGCCCGTGAAAGATAAGGACTATTGTTCAAAATGCGACCCCTATCGCAGTTGGATCGGCAAGTGGAGCATGTGGGGCAGTGTCGAGATTAGCTTGCGCAACGGCGCTGTTCATTTTGACTGGAAGACGACATATAAGTCCGCCAACCCGATCAAAACGAAAGTCACATTTGCGAGTGCGACAAAACTAAATATCGACTACGAGATGTCCGGCAATCTGGAGACAGGCACTCTGGAATTGACCTTGCAGCCAGGCGGGCGCCAGTTCCATGGCATTCGCATTGAATCGGGTTTAGTCCCTATCCCAAGATTCAGAACCGGCGATCGCATTGGCGATCGGCAGCATTGCGTACGATGACTCATAAGGACCCGTACTTGCCTGCATTCAAGACAAACCATGCTGGCAAATGTCTGGCAACAGGATCGATCCGGCCTTTCGTTGCGCACAGAACATGGGCCTGCAATTGGCACCCCCCCCCCCCAGCAAGCTGGACGGCAACTTTTGGGATGAGATCGAAAGCACGAGCTTCGAGCTTTGATGACAGCTTTGTCCTGTGTGGATGTATATGGACCCCGCCTAATTGCAACGGTCTGCTTGGTTCTGGTTTCGAGGTCGCGATTGCTGATGTATATCCGGCTTCTAAGGGCGGCCCGATATATCGTAGCCGCGAGCCCCGATGGATTTCCGCTTGCTTCCCCCTCATCGCCCCTAAGGCATCGATGTTGACCTTGCCGATCCACACATCAGGTTCGAGAAGCAACGGGCGTGACCCTTTTCCATCTCCTGGCAGATGTTGCAATATTCCTTTCAGCCCTCCTCGGCTTGGTCTTTCGTGATCCGGCTCAGACGGTGTGTTCCCGACGGTATTCCTGATCACGTGACAGAAGCGACCAGACGATCCGTGCGTTCTTGTTCGCCAGCGCGACTGCAACGACATTCGGGTGACGCCGTTCTCGCATCCGGTTGATCCAACGGCTGCGCATGTCAGTTTTTCCGGCCGAGCGCCCCAGGACGGCGCGTGCTCCGTGGATCAACATCGTTCGTAAGTATCTGTCGCCCCGTTTGCTGATGCCGAACAGTCGTGCTTTGCCACCGCTTGAGTGCTGCTTCGGGACTAGGCCCAGCCAAGCAGCAAACTGACGGCCATTTTTGAAGCACGATTTGTCGCCGATCGCCGCGACCAGTGCCGTTGCGGTAATTGGGCCGATCCCCTCGATCTGGCCGATGCGTTGGCACATTTCATTGGAGCGGAAGAGGCTTTTGATCCGCTGATTATAGCCAGCGAGACGCGCATCCAGTTCGGCCAGTTCTTCGCGGATGTCACGCAACATATCGACAAAGAGCTCCCCGAAGCCTGGCGACTGACCGTCTGCGATTTCGCAAAGGGTACGACGAATGCGGTTTATGTCTCGTGGCACCACAACACCATGTTCCCCAAGCAAACCTCGAACCTGATTCACAAGCCGCGTACGGTTAGCGACCACCCGTTGACGGATCCGGTGGACCGCCTGGATTTCGAGCTGCTCTGCCGACTTTGGCGGTACAAACCGCATCGACGGCCTGCCAACTGCTTCACAGATTGCCTCGGCATCATTGCGATCATTCTTGTTGGATTTCACGTAGGGCTTCACGAACTGAGGCGAGATCAGCCGGACCTCGTGCCCCAGATCGGTCAGAACACGCGCCCAATAATGTGATCCACAACAAGCCTCCATTCCAACAACGCAAGGCTTCAACTCGGCGAAGAACTGAGCAACAGCATCACGCCTCAGTGTCTTTCGAAGCACAACCTGTTCGTCCTTATCGACGGCGTGAACTTCAAAGATGTATTTGGCCAGATCAAGGCCGATCCTTTTGATTTCCATGGTATGAACCCTCCTGTTTTCCTTTCCAAGATACTCCAACCGAGGGCGGCGGGGTCCATACCATTGC
>NZ_JBDWLR010000012.1:0-149882 GCF_039973035.1 Sedimentitalea sp. | reverse complement strand
ACCTCACTCGCGGAATTCATCAAGGCCAGCGGATCACCACCGCACAAACAGGCCGGACAGACGACAGTACTGACGAAAATGACCGCAGAAATCGCCTAAAAAAACTCTTGCAATGCAGGAGCCACCCACAGAGGACGTTCGTCTGCGGTAAGACAAAGCCGGACACGCGGTGCGCCATAGTCCGCAAACCGGATGGTCTGCCGCGTTTCGCCATCAACATAGGTAAAGTTGTGCAGGTGACGTGCGACCGTGTCGGCGCCAAAGGACCAGAGCAGGCCGGGGCCGCGTTCCGTGATGACCAGCGCAGAATGGCGGTCGTCCGACACCAGAATATCCTGCACCCTGTCGTCGGGAAAATGCCGCAGCCACGCCGCCTTGGCGTCGCTCACATCGAGTGTCAGCAATCTGGATTTGCCCATTAGGTGCAACAGCAAGGTGACCGAGGCGATTCCCCCGATCACCAATATCAACAGGATATGCAGCGGCATCTGTTCTCTCTCCCTCGCCATTCAGAGACCCGGCAGAGGGCGGCTAGTCAATCGTGGCGCGGCGTCATCCTTGTGGTGGCTCGTCCAGCAACGCCGCTATGATCGCCTTGGCACTGTCCGAGTTCCAATCCGCATCCCCTTGAAGACGTGCGATTTCGTTGCCTTCGGGGTCCATCAGTACAGTTATCGGTAGGCCGAGCACGGCCATGTCTCGCGCGACCGCCTGTCTGGGGTCCTGATGCCGGGGCAGGTTGCTGACCTCGATTTCGTCAAAGAATTTCTGGATACCGATTGGAGAATTGCGCCCGGTGGCAATCGTCACAACTTCGAAATTCTTGCCGCCGAATTCATCCTGCAGGGCGGACAGCATCGGCATTTCCTTGCGACAGGGCGCGCACCACGTCGCCCAGAAGTTCAGCAACACGTATTTTCCCTGATAGTCGGCCAGCGTGCCGGTGCCTGCGCCGTCGGCAAGGGTGAACTCGCCCTGTGAGACCGGCTTTGGTTCCATATGAAACACCAGCTTTTTCATGTCTCCGTCCCGCAGGCCTTCAAGTGTGGCGGTATCGGCGCTGGCGATGTTTGCACAGAGCGCAATGGCCGTATAAACGAGCGCGAGCAATTGTTTTCTCATGTCCCCTCCGAAGGGTTTTCCAAAAATGACCGACACGACCTCAAACCAGATGTGGGGCGGCCGCTTTGCCGCCGGACCGGACGCGATCATGGAGGCAATCAATGCCTCGATCGGGTTCGACAAGCGGATGGCAGCACAGGACATAGCCGGGTCGCGTGCCCACGCCGCAATGTTGGCGGCAACGGGTGTCATAAGCGATAGCGATGCCGCGGCCATTCGGGAAGGTCTGCTCACCGTATTGTCAGAGATCGAGGCCGGGACATTTGAATATTCCAATGCGCTTGAGGACATTCACATGAATGTCGAGGCGCGCCTGAAAGAGATCATCGGTGAACCGGCGGGCCGGCTGCACACCGGGCGGTCACGCAACGATCAGGTGGCGACCGATTTCAAACTCTGGGTGCGCGACCAGCTGGACGCGGCGGAATCCGGGCTTTTGGCGCTGATCCGGGCGTTGCTGGCGCAGGCCGAGGCCGGGGCAGACTGGGTGATGCCCGGCTTTACCCATCTGCAAACCGCGCAGCCTGTGACATGGGGCCACCACATGATGGCCTATGTCGAGATGTTTGGGCGCGATCTGTCACGTGTCCGTGACGCACGAGCACGGATGAATGAATGCCCGTTGGGGGCCGCTGCGCTTGCGGGCACCAGTTTTGCGATTGATCGCGAAATGACGGCAGAGGCGCTTGGCTTTGACCGCCCCTCGGCAAACTCGCTGGACGCGGTCAGCGACCGTGATTTTGCGCTGGAATTTCTGGGGGCGGCGTCGATTTCGGCGATGCATCTCAGCCGGATGGCCGAAGAACTGGTGATCTGGTCCTCGGCACAATTTCGATTCGTCACGCTGAGCGACCGGTTTTCGACCGGTTCCTCGATCATGCCACAAAAGAAGAACCCCGACGCGGCGGAACTGATCCGCGCCAAGGTGGGGCGGATCTTTGGTGCAAACACCGCGCTAATGATGGTGATGAAAGGTCTGCCGCTGGCCTATTCCAAAGACATGCAGGAAGACAAGGAACAGGTCTTTGACGCGGCCGACAACTGGATGCTGGCGCTCGCAGCAATGGAAGGCATGGTCAGGGATATGACCGCCAACCGCGAGTCGCTGGCGACTGCGGCTGGGTCCGGTTTCTCGACCGCGACCGATCTGGCCGACTGGCTGGTGCGGGTGTTGGGCCTGCCGTTCCGGGATGCGCATCACATCACCGGATCGCTGGTTGCCATGGCCGAACAACGTGGATGTGACCTGCCAGAACTCGATCTTGCGGACATGCAGACCGTGCACTCGGATATCACCAAAGATGTATTTGGTGTTCTTGGCGTTGAAAATTCGGTAAACTCGCGCATGTCCTATGGCGGGACTGCTCCGGCGCAGGTCCGTGCGCAGATTGATCGGTGGAAGGCAAAACTATGATGAAACCCTGCCTTGTTGGCCTTTGTGTTGTGTTGCTCGCAGGCTGTGGCGTAGATGGAGAGCCGACTTCGCCGCCGCCAAAGCAAACGAATGAAACCGGCATTCGTGTGTCAGGGCAGGCGCGAGCCGGTGTAACCATTACCCGGAATGCGACACCGTTCTGGGCGGTGTCCCCCGGTTTGCCAGCCTCGGAACAGGAGTAGCGTGGGCATCGGATGAGGGTATTGGGATCATCTCTTCTGTTCCTCTTGGTCTTGGCGGGATGTGAGCCTTCGCCTCCACTTGTAGGGCCGGACGGCGAGTTGATCGTTCAACCGCCGCCGCCCGCCACCGCACAACCGGCAGTTAATGTTGGCATTGGAGTCGGGTCAGGTGGGGCGAATGCCTATGGCGGAGTCGGCTTTTATCAGGGACCATTCTCGGTGTTCTTGGGCTTTTAGCCCCACGCTTTCGATCCTCTGATCGCCATTGATCCCGGCGCGGGTTTTGCTATGACGCCGGTATGGATCATTTTCTCTACAAAGACGGCGCTCTGCATGCCGAGGATGTGCCGGTCAGCGAGATCGCTGCCGCAGTCGGAACCCCGTTTTATGTCTATTCCACAGCGACGCTGCTGCGCCACTATGCGTTGTTTGACGAGGCGCTGGAGGGAACAGAACATTTGGTTTGCTATGCCATGAAGGCCGCTGGCAATCAGGCGATCCTGAAAACGCTTGCGCAGGCCGGTGCCGGTATGGATGTGGTGTCGGTCGGTGAATATTTGCGAGCCCGCGCCGCTGGGGTGCCCGGCGAGCGGATCGTGTTTTCCGGCGTGGGCAAGACGGCGGATGAAATGCGCACGGCACTTGAGGGTGGTATCCGCCAGTTCAATGTCGAATCTGAGCCCGAGATGATCGTGCTGAACGACGTTGCGCTGTCGCTCGGCATGGTTGCACCGATCACCATTCGCGTGAACCCGGATGTGGACGCCAAGACCCATGCCAAGATCGCAACTGGAAAATCCGAGAACAAGTTTGGCATCCCGATCGCCCGTGCCCGCGAAGTCTATGCAATGGCTGCGGCGATGAAGGGCCTCGAGATCGTTGGCATCGATGTGCATATCGGAAGTCAGCTTGCCGACCTTGCGCCGTTTGAGCAGGCTTATGGCATCGTTGCGGAGTTGACCGAGACCCTGCGCGCTGACGGTCACAACATCCGCCGTCTTGATTTAGGTGGCGGGCTGGGCATCCCCTATGCGCGTAGCAACGAGGCACCGCCACTGCCATTGGAATACGGCGCGTTGATCAAACGAACGCTGGGCCATCTTGGCTGTGAGATCGAGATCGAGCCGGGCCGGCTGATTGCCGGAAACGCCGGGATCATGGTCAGCAAGGTGATCTATCTCAAATCCGGCGAAGGCCGTGATTTCCTCATCGTCGACAGTGCCATGAACGATCTGATCCGCCCCGCGATGTACGATGCGCACCACGATATCGTGCCGGTGATTGAGGCCGAGGCAGGTGTTGACCAGCAGCCATTTGATATTGTCGGCCCGGTTTGCGAAAGTGGCGACACATTCGCCAAACAGCGTAACCTGCCGCCGCTGTCTGCGGGCGATCTGATCGCCTTTCGTAGTGCGGGGGCCTATGGCGCGGTCATGGCCAGCGAGTACAACGCGCGCCCACTGATACCCGAAGTTCTGGTGAAAGGTGATCAATTTGCGGTCATCCGGCCGCGACCGACCTTTGACGAAATGATAAATCGCGATACCATCCCCGAGTGGCTGTAGCGCAATCCTGCGATTTGGCCGCTCGGAGAGCTTGATGGCCAGACCTACAGTCCCCCCGATCCTGCATGCGTTGCGCCTGCCGCTGGTGCTGACGCGCGGCGGGATGCTGGCGGAACGGTTGCTGCGGTGTTTTTGGCCGCTGATCAGTCTGGTGTTGCTGGTTCTGGCCCTGCTGATGCTGGGCGTGCAGGACCATGTGCCGGTCGAGGCCGTGTGGGCTACCGGGGTGGTCGCTGTGGTGGGCGCAGGCGCGGCGCTGATCTACGCATTTCGGCAATTTCATTGGCCCGCACGCGGCGAGGCCTTGGCCCGGCTGGATGAAACCTTGCCGGGGCGACCGATACAGGCTCTGCTTGATGAGCAGGCAATTGGATCAAATGACGCTCAATCCGCCGCACTTTGGCGCGCGCATCAGGCCCGGATGGCCGCGCGTGCAGCAGCCGCAAGAGCGCCGGCACCGGATCTGAAGATCGCGCGGCGCGATCCGTTTGCCTTGCGTTACGTTGCACTCCTCGCGTTTCTGGTGGCCCTGCTGTTTGGTTCTGTCTGGCGGGTGGGCAGCGTCGCGGAGATGACACCGGGCGGCACGGAACTTGCGAGCGGGCCGTCCTGGGAAGGCTGGGTAGAGCCGCCGCGCTATACCGGGAAACCAACGCTATACCTCAAGGACATGACCAACGCGACGCTGCGTGTGCCGGAAGGGAGCCGCATCACTTTACGTTTCTATGGCGAGGTCGGCGCGCTGAACCTGACCGAGACGGTTTCGGGATCGAAGGAAACCGAAGGATCTGCCGATGATCCCGTGCAGGACTTTACCGTTGTTCAAGACGGAACGATCGAGATCACCGGTTCTGGTGGGCAGAGCTGGCAAGTTGCTGTCATCGACGACACGCTGCCACAAATTACCATAGCCGGTGTCGCCGAAGCCGAAGCGACCGGCGAGATGACGTTGCCCTTTACCGCCAGTGATGACTACGGCGTTGTTGCCGGGCAGGCGGTGATCACGCTGGATCCGGGGGCCGTCTCCCGCCGCCACGGGCTTGTGGCAGAACCGGAATCGCGTGATGCGATTGTCGTGCCTTTGCCGATGCCCATCGCCGGTGATCGGCGCATGTTCACCGAAACTCTGATCGAGGATTTCTCGAAACACCCATGGGCGAACCTGCCAGTGATGATCCAACTGTCCGCAGAGGATGCGGCTGGGCATGTGACCGAAATTGATCCCGCTCCAATGGTGCTGCCCGCACGAAGGTTTTTTGATCCGCTGGCGGCGGCGGTCATCGAACAGCGACGCGATCTGCTCTGGGCACGCGACAATGCGGGCCGGGTATCACAGATACTGCGCGCGATTTCGCATCGCCCGGACGGGATGTTTCGCTCCGAGACCGCCTATCTGCGTCTTCGCGTGATTCTGCGCCGGTTGGAGACCTATTCAGATTACGGGCTGAAAGCGGAGCAGCGCGAGGAACTGGCCGAAGCGCTTTGGGGTCTTGCGGTACTGTTGGAGGAAGGCGATCTCAGCGATGCCTTGGAGCGTTTGCGGCGTGCGCAGGAACGGCTGAGCGAAGCCATGAAGAATGGCGCAAGCGATCAGGAAATCGCTGACTTGATGCAGGAGTTGCGCGAAGCAACCAACGACTACATGCGCCAACTGTCGCGTCAGGCCCAACAAGAGGGGCAGGAAGGCGAGCAGGGGCAGCCCTCGGAAAATGCGATGCAGATGACTCAGGATGATCTGCAGCGGATGATGGACCGCATTCAAGAACTGATGGAACAGGGCCGCATGGCCGAGGCCGAACAAGCGTTGCAGGAGCTCCAGCAGATGATGGAGAACATGCGCGTGACGCAAGGCCAAGGGCAAGGTGGCCAGTCCGAAGGGCAGCAGGCGATGGAAGGCCTCGCTGAAACCCTGCGCGAACAGCAAGGGCTGAGCGATCAGGCGTTTCGCGACCTGCAGGAACAGTTCAATCCCGGCGCACAGGCTGGCGAAAGTCAGGGCAACCAGGGCCGTAATGGCGGGCAGGGGCAAGGCCAGAGTCACGAGGGGCAAGGCGGTGAGGGCGATGGCGAGCAGAGCGGGCAACCCGGCAGCGAAGGTGCGCTGGCGGATCGCCAGCAAGCGCTGCGTGACGAGTTGGGTCGGCAGCAAGGCAATTTGCCGGGTGCTGGCACCCCCGAAGGTGATGCCGCACGCGAAGCGCTCGACCGGGCGGGACGGGCCATGGACGGTGCGGAACAGGCGCTGCGACAGGACGATTACGCTGATGCAATAGACCGGCAATCCGAAGCGATGGAGGCGCTGCGCGAAGGGATGCGTTCGTTGGGCGAAGCAATGGCCCAGCAGCAGAGCCAGCCGGGGCAGGGAAGCCAGCAGGGAGACATGGAGGCGCAGAACCGTGACCCGCTGGGGCGCAACAGCGGGTCCAATGGCTCGCTCGGTACGCCGGACAACCTGCTGCAGGGCGAAGACGTTTATCGGCGCGCGCGCGAGTTGCTCGACGAAATCCGCCGCAGGTCAGGAGAAGGCGACCGGCCTGAAGTCGAACGCAATTACCTTCAGAGGCTACTCGAGCGGTTCTGATGTGTCGGGCATGAGCTGGTTGATCAGCCCGTCCAGCCAGACCCGTCCTTCGTCCACCTTGGCAACATAGACTTTCACGTATGGAGCCGCCTGCGGCACAGCCTCGGAGAGCGTGCGCGCGTTGGCATAGGCAAGGACCAGAATCGCGGCCAGCAGGATGGTCAGCGAGACGCCCCTTATGAAACCTGATTTCCGCTTGGGTGTCTTGTACTCAAAGTCCTGATAGGCCGTATCGCCCGACGCACGCAGGGTTGAATTGATTTCCTCAATATCGGGAAGCTTACTGCGATGCGGTTCGGGCGTACTGCCCGATACTGGTTCGGCTGTTTCCTCTCCGCGGATCAGGGCCATCCGCGCACGCGCCTTGCGGGCGCTGTCGGCTGCCGCGTCAGATTCATGTGTCTCTGTGGTATCTTTGCGGTTGTCTGCTGAATCGGCGATTTCGCGGCTGCGCAAACGCGCTTCACGTTTGGCCTCCTGCTTTAGGATCTCGCTGACATTCGGGTCCAGTTTGCGTCGTGGAGGGGCAGCTGAATTTTCTTCGGAATTGGCAGGATCCTCATCCAGAAACGATGCCGCAGACACGCGCAGGTCGGGTTCTTCCCGCACCAGTGGGTCGGGGTGGGCAAAGAACCAGGTCTTGTCACAGTTTGAGCATTGAACGTCGCGGCCCTGTGGTGGGATCACCTTGTCGGGCACTTCGTACTGAGCGCCGCAATTCGGGCATGTAAGACGCATGCTGCCCCTCCTGATCCTGGTCAATGCCTAATGAAATGTTCTTCTGTCGCAACCATATGCGTTTCAGAGAGGGTACGCAAAGGGCGAATTTCGTACCAATTCTCAGGCGCGCGTGCGGCGAATCGCCATGGCATTGAAACTGCCCGGCGGGTAAGGCAAAAGGCGGCAGTTATCTGGAGATTGAACGTGATAGAGTTGGAACAGGTGGGATATGACTATGGCGGGGGCGCACTGTTCAGTGATGTTTCGCTGTCCTTGCCAGCCGGGTCATTCCACTTTCTGACCGGGCCATCCGGATCGGGCAAAACGACACTGCTAAAGCTCTGCTATGGCGCGCTCAGTCCAACCAGCGGGCGGGTCAGCGCCTTTGACGACGATATCGCGGCGGCCAACCGTGACGACATGGCCATGCTGCGGCGCAGAATCGGTGTGGTGCATCAGGATTGCCGATTTCTCGATCATTTGCCGGTGGCGGACAATATCGCATTGCCGTTGACTGTGGCGGGCCGGGACCTGGCCAAGGAACAGGACAACCTCAGTGATCTCTTGGGCTGGGTCGGGTTGTCCGATCGGGCCGATGCGCTGCCAACAGAGTTGTCAGGCGGCGAACGGCAACGCGCGGCGTTGGCGCGGGCGGTTATCCTGTCACCGGATGTGATCATTGCGGATGAACCGACTGGCAATATCGACTGGGAGATGTCACAGCGCCTGTTGCGTTTGCTGATCGACCTGAACGGAATGGGCAAGACCGTGCTGATTGCCAGCCACGACCTGTCGCTGATCCGCGCGGCCAAATCCGAGGTACAGGCGCGGGTCCTGCGTCTTTCTGACAAACAGGTGCAACTGGCGGGGGCAGATCTGTGAGCAATCGAACACTCCGCCGCTTTCTCGCTGGCGACGCCCAGAGCGACCGCATCGTTCCGCCCAGCGGGATCACCACATCTCTGACCTTCTTTGCCGCAGCAGCGATGGCCTTTCTGGCGGTTTTTGCATTGGCGCTGGCGCTGACAGCAGGCCGCGTCGCCGACCGTTGGTCTGATGATGCGTCGCAAACCGCCACCCTGCGCATTTCGGGTGCCACGGATCAACGCGAAGCACAGACCGAGGCCGCGTTGAACATTCTGCAAGAAACACCGGGAATCGCCAGTTCGCGTCCGCTCAGTGTCGAAGAACAGGCGGCGCTCCTCGCTCCATGGCTTGGCGCTGACCTGCCACTCGGCGACTTGCCACTGCCACAGTTGATTGAGGTGATAGCGGATGAGACCGGTTATGACAGCGATGCGCTGCAACAGCGATTGACAGACGAGGTGCCCGGTGCGGTTCTGGATGACCACAGCCGCTGGAACGCGCCAGTGGTGGACGCAGCACATGGGCTGCGGCGGCTCGGATTGATTTCTCTCTTGTTGATCGCTGGCACCATGGCGGCGATGATCACGCTCGCCGCTCGTGCCGCACTGGCCGCAAACGCACAGGTGATCGAGGTTCTCCGACTTGTCGGGGCACAGGATCGTTTCGTGACGTGCGCCTTTGTGCGCCGACTGACACTCAGGGCTTTTATTGGGTCGGGTGCTGGCATGGTGCTTGGCGTGCTCGCTGTAATGCTGCTACCGTCAAGCGGCGATGTTGATGGCTTTCTGACCGATATCGGATTTCGCGGCATCGATTGGCTGACACCACTTCTTGTGCCGATCCTGACCGCGGTGGTCGCATTCGGCGCGACCTGGCTGGCGGCGCGACAAAAATTGACGGAGTTCAGCTGATGGCCCATGCAATCCAATGGCTGCGATCCCTTGTCTTCATTATCGTGATCTACGCGTGGATGGCAGTGCTTGGCATTCTCTTCACACCTTATGCGATTCTGTCCAAACGTGGTGCGTTGCGCGCCTGCAAGATTTATGCCCGTACGACTATTCATCTCGCGCGGTGGATGGTCGGCATTCGCAGCGAAGTACGCGGCCCGGTACCTTCGGACGAAGTGATGGTTGCCGCCAAGCACCAATCGTTCCTCGATATCTTGCTGATCTTTGATGCGGTCCCCCACGCCAAGTTCATCATGAAACGCGAACTGTTGTGGACACCGTTTATTGGCCTCTATGCAAAAAGACTGGGCTGCGTTCCCGTTGATCGGGGCCGGCGCGGCGCAGCCGTAGCAAAGTTGGTGCAGGACGTCGCGCAGGAATTCAACGATCCCGGCCAGCTCATCATCTATCCGCAAGGCACGCGCGTCGCGCCGGCGGACAAGAAGCCCTACAAAGTAGGAACGGGCGTTCTCTACAAGGAACTTGGCCAAACCTGCGTCCCCGTCGCCACCAATGTCGGCCTTTTTTGGCCGCGCAAGGGCATCCTGCGCAAGCCGGGGCTGGCCGTTGTCGAGTTTCTGGAACCAATTGCCCCCGGTATGGACCGTACCAGTTTTATGAGGCAGCTTGAGCAGCGCGTGGAAACACGATCAATCGAATTGATGCGGGAAGCGGGGTTTGATCCGGATGGAACATATTGACACGATAGAGGCGCTGGAAGCGCTCTATGGCACGCCGAGCGAACCTGCCTTGCGCAAGGTCGCCCGACGGCTGACACCAACGTACCGCAAATGGATCATGACATCGCGGCTCTGCGTGCTGACCACCGTGGGTCGGGATGGTACAGATGGAAGCCCGCGCGGAGACGACGGCCCCGTGGTGCAGGAACTGGATGCCGGGACCCTGGCGATGCCGGACTGGCACGGCAACAACCGATTGGATTCCCTACGCAACATCGTGACGGATGGCCGGGTCTCGCTGATGTTCATGGTTTCCGGATCGAACACCGTCATTCGTGTCAACGGGACCGCAAGGTTGACCGCCGATGAGGGCCTGCGCGCCCGGTTTGAACGCAAGGGCCGACTGCCGGCGACCGTCATTGTGATTGCGATTGATGAAATCTACTCACAATGTTCGCGCGCTTTGTTGCGCGCTGGGCTGTGGTCGCGAGACGATCGCGCCGAATTGCCAAGTGCCGGAGATATCCTTGACGAAATGACCAATGGCGAGATTGACGGTCAGGAATATGATCGCGCCTGGACCGGACGGGCCACTGCCACCCTCTGGTAACGCCAGCGTAACCCGACACCGCACTTCTTTTTCTTGCTGAAAATATCCCGGTGAGCGCGAGGGGCAGAGCCCCTCGCTTTGGCCGACGTCAAAATCAGCGCGACACTGCCTTAACTGTGAATCGCCCCATCGCCGCAGGCCAGCGCGGCTTCGCGGACGGCCTCGGAGTACGTCGGGTGCGCATGGCAGGTCATTGCCAGATCTTCGGCAGAGGCCCCGAATTCCATCGCCACACAGACTTCGTGGATCAGGTCGCCGGCTCCGGGGCCAATAATATGTGCGCCGAGGATGCGGTCGGTGTCCTTGTCGGCGAGGATTTTCACGAAACCGTCTGCCGCAAAATTTGCCTTGGCGCGGCCATTGCCCATGAACATGAACTTGCCAACCTTGTAGGCGCGTCCTGCTTCCTTAAGTGCTTCTTCGGTCTCTCCGACATTGGCGACTTCGGGCCACGTATAGATCACGCCGGGGATCACCCCATAATTCACGTGCCCATGGTTGCCCGCGACCTGCTCGGCTGCGGCCATGCCTTCGTCCTCGGCCTTGTGAGCCAGCATCGGGCCATCGATTGCGTCGCCGATGGCATAGATGCCTTTGACGTTGGTTTGCCAATCCTTGCCGGTCTTGATCTGGCCGCGGTCGCTGCGTTCCACGCCAAGCGCGTCAAGGCCGAGACCGTCGACAAAGGGTTTGCGACCGGTGGCCACCAGCACCACATCGGCGTCCAGCACATGTTCGCTGTCATCCTTGCGCAGCTTGTAATGCACCTTGGCCTTGGTCTTGGTTGCTTCGGTTTTTTGGACCGCTGCGCCCATGATAAAGTTCAGGCCCTGTTTCTTGAGAATGCGCTGGAAGGTCTTTTGCACATCGCCGTCCATGCCGGGCGTGATCGCGTCAAGAAATTCGACCACGGTGACCTCGGCCCCGAGGCGCGAATAGACGCTGCCCAGTTCCAGACCGATTACCCCAGCTCCGATCACCACCATCTTTTTCGGGACCTTGCCGAGTTCGAGTGCGCCGGTTGAGGTCACAACTACCTTTTCGTCGACCTCGACACCGGGCAAGGACGACGCCTCGGAGCCGGATGCGATGATAATATTCTTGGCGGTGTGCACTTCGTCCCCAACTTTGACCTTGCCCGCCTCAGGGATGCTGCCCCAACCTTTGAGCCAGTCGATCTTGTTCTTCTTGAACAGGAATTCGACGCCCTTGGTGTTGGTGGTGATCACGTCGTCTTTGTAGGCGAGCATCTGTTTCCAGTCGACGCTGGGGGATTTGCCCTTGAGGCCCATCTTGGCAAAGTTGTGCTCGGCCTCGTGCAACTGGTGGCTGGCATGCAGAAGAGCCTTGGACGGGATACAGCCCACGTTCAGGCAAGTGCCGCCCAGTGTTTCACGACCTTCGACACAGGCGGTCTTGAGGCCGAGCTGTGCGCAGCGGATGGCACAGACATAGCCGCCGGGTCCGGCGCCGATGATGATCACGTCGTAGTTAGCCATGGGATGGGTCCTTTGTTGTGAGCGGGGAAGGGGCGCTGCCCCTCGGTGCATTCTGCACCTCACCCCGGAGTATTTCGTCAAAGATGAAGATCATGTCAGGGCCGCCAGAAGCATGAGCAGGGTGGCGATGAGGCCGACCAGCCAGATCACCGAACGCCATGGGGACAGTCCAAGGGCGTAGGCGGGAACATAGAGGATGCGGGCGGCGAGGTAAGTCCAGGCACAGGCGGTGGTGTAGGAGGTCGATTGATCCGACACGGCGATCACCACGCAGGCGATGGTGAAGAGGATCAGACCCTCGAAATGGTTGTTCATCGCCCGCTGCAGGCGTCCGGCGAGGCCGGTGAGTTGCGTAGGGGTGTCGCGTGGCCCAAGGGCGGTCTTGCTGCCGACCTGCCGGTTCGCCGTGACCGAATAGGCCGTGAACTGGAGCACCTGAAGCAGGGCGGCGAGAGTGAGGGCGGTGAGTTCTGGGGTCATTTGCGCTCAGTGAGGTCTTCTACGGAAACTAGTCTACCCTCGGCGACAGCTGTTCCCAAAGGTCTAGACGCAGCAAGTATTGAAGTGAGGATGCTCTGTCTTTGAGAGTCGCTAAGATCGGTTCTGTCTGCCAAGTCAAACGTTCGATCTATTAGCTCCAGTTGCTTTGAGTAGTTTTCTAATGATGCAGCTTCAATTTGGGTGGCGGTCAGTTGCCGCTGCTGGTCGCGATCTTTTCTTTCGATAACTCGGTCTACGATGCCTAGAATGAAATCCTTGAGGTGTCCTGTTAATTCACCTGCGCCAGCTAAATCTGCCCAGCCTGGTGAGCTATAAGAGATGGAGATCACCCGGAGCAACTTGTCGCGGCCATCAGCATTCCCGGTTGGTGTCGGGTCGTTGGACTGGCGCCGATACTCGCGGTATAGTTCCTTGCCGTAAAATTGAGCTAGGTGCGCATAAATCGTTTCACAAGATTGGAACAGTTGGCCCATTTCCTTAGCGGACCAACTGCCTTCAATCCTTAGTCGAAAGCGCTCATTTGACATGAACTACAAATCCATCAACAACCGGCGCGGGTCTTCCAACGCTTCTTTCACGCGCACCAAGAAGGTCACGGCGCCTTTGCCGTCGACGATGCGGTGGTCATAGGACAGGGCGAGGTACATCATCGGCCGGATGACGACTTCGCCTTTGATTGCCATCGGGCGGTCCTGGATCTTGTGCATGCCGAGGATACCGGATTGCGGCGGGTTCAGGATGGGCGAAGACATCAGCGAGCCGTAGACACCGCCGTTGGACAGGGTGAACGTGCCGCCCTGCATTTCGGCCATCGACAATTTGCCGTCGCGTGCGCGGCGACCCTTTTCGGCAATCGCTTTTTCGATCTCGGCAAACGACATGCTGTCCGCATCGCGGATCACCGGCACGACGAGGCCGGTCGGGGTGCCAGCGGCGACGCCCATGTGCACGAAGTTCTTGTAGACGATTTCGTTGCCGTCGATCTCGGCGTTGACCTCGGGCACTTCTTTCAGCGCGTGGCAGCAGGACTTGGTGAAGAACGACATAAAGCCCAGACGCACGCCGTGCTTTTTCTCAAACTGGTCCTTGTATTGGCTGCGCAGAGACATGACCTCGCCCATGTCCACCTCGTTATAGGTGGTCAGCATGGCGGCGGTGTTCTGGCTGTCTTTCAGACGCTTGGCGATGGTCTGGCGCAGGCGGGTCATTTTCACCCGCTCTTCGCGCGCGGCATCGTCGGCCGGTACCGGTGCGCGCGGCGCAGCGGCTGTTGCCGCAGGTGCCGGGGCGGCGGCTGCAGCCGCGACAGCGCGGGCGACATCATCTTTCATGGCGCGACCATCGCGGCCTGTACCAGTCACCTGATCACGGGAAACACCCGCTTCGGCCATGGCTTTCTTGGCGCTTGGAGCATCCTCGACATCTGACTTACCCGATGTCGGGGCGGGCGCGGCTTCGGACTCGGTTGGGCGAGGGGCGGGTTCAACCGCACCGTCTGCGGCGCCGCTGATCACGGCGAGCTTGGCGGATGCATCCACGGTGGTGCCTTCGGGGGCGGTGATTTCGGCGAGAACGCCGGCGGCGGGTGAGGGGACCTCTACGCTGACCTTGTCGGTTTCCAGTTCACAGAGCATTTCATCCTGTGCGACGGAATCGCCGACTGCCTTGAACCAGGTGCTGACGGTGGCCTCGGTCACGGATTCGCCCAGTGTCGGCACCATCACGTCGGTGGTTGCGGCGTCAGACGATGCTCCGGCACTTGACGCGGCACTTGCCTCTGGTTTCGCGTCAGCGGTGGCCGCGCCTTCACCTTCGACGATGGTTGCCAGCAAGGCATCGACCCCAACGGTTTCGCCTTCGGCGGCGACGATTTCGCCCATGGTCCCAGCAGATGGGCTGGGCACTTCGACGGTCACCTTGTCGGTTTCCAGCTCGCACAGCATTTCATCCACGGCGACCGCATCGCCGGGTTTCTTGAACCAGGTGGCAACGGTCGCCTCGGTCACGGATTCGCCCAGCGTCGGGACGCGTACTTCGGTTGTCATGGCTTACTTTCCTTCGATGGTCAGCGCTTCGTTCACCAGCGCGTTTTGTTGGGCTTTGTGTTGGCTGGCCAAGCCGGTTGCGGGCGAAGCCGATGTTGCACGGCCAGCATAGATCGGGCGTTTGTGCTTGGCCTTGATCCTGTTCAGGACCCATTCGATGTTGGGTTCGATAAAGGTCCAGGCGCCCTGGTTCTTGGGCTCTTCCTGGCACCAGACCATTTCGGCGCCTTTGAACCGCTCCAGTTCCTTGACCAGCGAGATCGCAGGGAAGGGGTAGAACTGTTCGATGCGCATGATGTAGACATCGTCGATCCCACGAGAGTCGCGTTCCTCAAGCAAGTCGTAATAGACCTTGCCCGAACACATCACCACACGTTTGATCTTTTTGTCGGCGACCAGTTTGGTGCCCGAGTTGCCGTGTTCCGCGTCATCCCACAGCACCCGGTGAAAGCTGGATCCGGTGGTGAATTCATCGGTTTTCGAGATCGCAAGCTTGTGACGCAGCAATGATTTTGGCGTCATGAGGATCAGCGGCTTGCGGAAGCCACGGTGAATCTGGCGGCGCAGGATGTGGAAATAGTTGGCGGGTGTCGTACAGTTCGCGACGATCCAGTTGTCCTGTCCGCACATCTGAAGAAACCGTTCGAGCCGGGCCGAACTGTGCTCGGGTCCCTGACCCTCGTAACCATGCGGCAGCAGGCAGACCAGCCCCGACATCCGCAGCCATTTGCTTTCGCCTGAACTAATGAACTGGTCAAACATGATCTGCGCGCCGTTGGCGAAATCGCCGAACTGCGCTTCCCACAGCACGAGAGCATTGGGTTCTGCCAGCGAAAAGCCATACTCAAAGCCCAGCACCGCGTATTCGCTCAGCATCGAGTCGATGACTTCGTATTGCGATTGGCCAGAACGAATGTTGTTGAGCGGGAAGTACCGCTCTTCGGTGTTCTGATTGATCAGGCCTGAGTGGCGTTGGCTGAAGGTGCCGCGCGTTGCATCCTGACCAGAGAGACGCACCGGATATCCTTCGGTCAGCAATGATCCGAACGCCAATGCCTCGCCTGTGGCCCAGTCGATGCCTTCGCCTTTGGAGAACATCTCTTTTTTACTTTCCAGCAGCCGTGCCACCGTGCGGTGCATCGGGAACCCGTCTGGCACGCGGGTCAATGCCTCGCCGACTTCTTTCATCGTTTCCGGAGAAATCGCGGTTTCGCCACGGACATATTCTTCGCCGTGCTTGTCGATATGAGACCAGCGCCCGTCGAGCCAATCGGCCTTGTTCGGTTTGAAATCCTTGCCGGATTCGAACTCTTCGTTCAGATGCGCCTGAAACGCGGCCTTCATGTCCTCGATTTCGCCTTCGGGGATCAGACCATCTTTGACCAGCCGTTCGGTATAAAGGCTGAGCGTCGTTTTATGGGTCTTGATCCGCTTGTACATGATCGGGTTGGTGAACATGGGCTCGTCGCCCTCGTTATGACCGAACCGGCGATAGCAGAAGATGTCAATCACTACATCCTTGCAGAATTTCTGGCGGAATTCGGTGGCAACCTTGGCCGCATGCACAACCGCTTCTGGGTCGTCACCGTTGACGTGAAAGATCGGGGCTTCGACCATCAGTGCAATGTCGGTGGGGTAGGGCGAGCTGCGGCTGAAGTGCGGAGCGGTGGTAAAGCCGATCTGATTGTTCACGACGATATGCATGGTGCCGCCGGTCTTGTGGCCTTTCAGGCCCGACAGGCCAAAGCACTCGGCAACCACACCCTGACCGGCGAACGCCGCGTCGCCATGCAGCAGGATCGGCAGGACCGATGTACGCTGATCATCGTTGTTCTGATCCTGCTTGGCACGGGCCTTGCCCAGAACCACAGGGTTCACGGCCTCGAGGTGGCTGGGGTTGGCGGTCAGCGACAGGTGCACAGTATTGCCATCAAAATCGCGATCGCTTGATGCACCGAGATGGTATTTCACGTCGCCCGATCCGTCCACGTCCTCGGGCTTGAAGCTGCCGCCCTGGAATTCGTTGAAAATGGCGCGATAGGGCTTCTTGAGCACGTTAGCCAACACCGACAGACGACCTCGGTGGGGCATGCCGACGATGATGTCCTTGACACCCAACGCGCCGCCGCGCTTGATGATCTGTTCCATCGCGGGGATCAGGCTTTCGCCGCCATCCAGACCAAAGCGTTTGGTGCCCATGTATTTGACATGCAGGAACTTTTCAAAGCCTTCGGCCTCGACCATCTTGTTCAGGATTGCCTTTCGCCCTTCGCGGGTAAATGTGATCTCTTTGTCGAAACCTTCAATCCGCTCTTTCAGCCAAGCCGCTTCTTCAGGATTTGAGATGTGCATGTATTGCAGCGCGAAAGTGCCGCAATAGGTACGTTTCACGATCTCGACGATCTGGCGCATCGATGCGATCTGCAGGCCGAGAACGTTATCGATAAAGATCGGGCGGTCCATGTCGGCTTCGGCAAAGCCATAGGTTTTGGCGTCGAGTTCGGGATGCGGGGTCTGGTCGCGCATGCCAAGCGGGTCCAGATCCGCAACCAGATGCCCACGGATACGATAGGCCCGGATCAGCATCAGTGCCCGAATACTGTCGAGCACAGCACGTTTCACCTGTTCTTCGCTGACGGTGACACCGGCGGCGTCGGCCTTTTCCAATATCTTCTTGCCAGCAGCCTTGGTCTCGGCTTCGGGCCAGGCACCGGTCAGCGCCGCGGTGAGATCATCCGCAGGCTGCTGCGGCCAGTCACTGCGGGCCCATGACGGGCCTTTCGCCTCTGCCTTGACGTCAATCTCGGCATCGCCCAACTGCGCAAAGAACGCGGCCCATGCTTCGTCGACCGCATTCGGATCGTTTGCGAACCGAGCGTAGAGTTGTTCCAGATACTCGGCGTTGTGCCCCTGCATGAAAGACGAGGCGTGGAACTGGTCGTTGGGAGAGTGCTCGGTCATGTTTGTACCTCGTATGGGTTGGGACCGTATTTATTTGGGCCGGGCTGGCTGGGGCGGCTAAGCCACCACAGCACAAGAAGCGGAGAGACGATCAGGATAATCAACGCCGGGATGAATACCAGCAATGTCGCGCGTGTCAGGAAAACATCAAGGGAATGGTTGCCGGAAAAATGATCGGCAAGCCCAATGCCAAAGAGCAGCACAAGAACCGTGCCCGCTATTAGAAGGATCGGGAGCAACGCGTACAGCCCGCTGCGTCCGGTATCGTGCATGCGCCGCCACGCCACGGCGAGATGTGGCAAAAACACCGCAAGGCTGACCAGCGATTGCACAGGTTGAGACGAACGCGCCATCGTTGCACTACTCGTTTCATTGCTGATGCTGACGACCGATGTGAAGAAAGCCCAGTCGATCAACGACGCGATGAGGCTGAGGATCAGGATGAACAGCAAGAAATACCAGTACTCCGCGCGCGGGGCGCGACCCGAGAAGGCCATGTATTTCGAAAGGCAGGTCTTTACCGCCGTCGTAAAGGTCATCGGTGTCTTCTCCGGTCGTGCATTGCGCCGTGCGTTTGGATGACCTTCATTGGCGTTTCATTCCAAAGACTCGCGACGTTGCGTTTCTGAAGTTAGATAGCAGCCCACAAATTAGTACCGTGTCTGTGGGCTGAACATTCTGATCGCAGATAATCAACCGGCTCAACATGAGTTGCCTTTCGGCAGCGCGATGCAAGAAATTGACGTCATGTCGTCGCCTCGCTAATCGCATTTGAGAAAGGTCATGATTTGATCGTCGGTCACGATGTTCGATACCGACACTGCGTCACTGGATTTTCCCTGTTGTCGGCAAATGTCGCGCGTCATTGTGATAAGTTGTGCCTGGGTCATGCGTGGTTCTGTACGTTTTTCAGTTCCGATTATCCCGAGTTTCCGTTTGCCATTTTCTGTGTAAGAGAGCAGGAAGGATCGTTTATGACCTTTGTATTTGTCCGTTAGAAGTGCAGCTTCATCAAGCTGTTGAACGGGTGTATCAGGCGAAATAGCCGCCTCTGACGATGAGGAATGAGGCGCTGCAGTTTTAGACGGCTCTACATCGCATCCCACCAACGCCCAAAATGATGCCGTCAACAATCCGAGTTTAGCTTCCGGAGTCATGATGCAATCGCCTCTAGCACAGCCTCTCCCAACGACGCGGGGCTTTCAGCAACGACGATCCCGGCGGCTTTCATCGCTTCGATCTTGTCTTCGGCACCACCTTTGCCGCCCGCGACGATGGCGCCCGCGTGGCCCATTCGGCGGCCAGGAGGTGCGGTGCGCCCGGCGATGAACCCGGCTGTGGGTTTCCAGCGGCCTTTCTTTTTCTCGTCGGCGAGGAATTGTGCGGCTTCTTCTTCGGCGCTGCCGCCTATTTCGCCGATCATGATGATGCTCTCGGTTTCGTCATCCGCAAGGAACCATTCCAGCACATCGATATGCTCGGTTCCCTTGATCGGGTCGCCGCCGATGCCAACGCACGTGGATTGGCCCAGACCCACATCGGTGGTCTGCTTGACCGCCTCATAGGTCAGCGTGCCGGACCGGCTGACAACGCCGCAGGACCCGCGTTTGTGGATGTGGCCGGGCATGATGCCGATCTTGCAGGCACCCGGCGTGATGACACCGGGGCAGTTGGGACCGATCAGGCGGCTGCTGGAGCCTTCGAGTGCCCGTTTCACACGCAACATGTCCAGAACCGGAATGCCTTCAGTGATCGCGACGATCACTTCCATCTCGGCATCGATGGCTTCAAGGATCGAGTCTGCGGCAAAGGGAGGCGGCACATAGATCACCGTCGCATCGGCCTCGGTCGCCGCCTTGGCCTCGTGGACCGAGTTGAAGACAGGGAGGCCAATATGTTCCATCCCACCTTTGCCCGGCGTCACACCGCCGACCATCTTGGTGCCATAGGCAATGGCCTGATCGGTGTGAAACGTACCCTGCGAACCTGTGAGGCCCTGGCAGATGACTTTGGTGGTCTCATTGATGAGGACGGACATGTGGGGTCCCTTTTCTGATTAGACGCGGGCGGTGAGATAAAAGACGCTTGTGCCGTTTTCGACGCAGCCCTGTGCGCCTTGGCCGGGACTTACGCCAATCGCGAGCCCGATCGGATTTGTAGGATCTTCGTAAACGATGCATTGCGCCGGCTGGCCCGTGGCGGGGTCGATAGGACCTTGTTGGGCACGTCTCACGAAACCGGGATAGAATTGAGGCACAACGCTGTCGACCACCGGGCTGGCGGCAGTTACGCCAAGATAGTTGCTGCTGACCTGACAATGTTCGGGCATCTCACCATAGTAAAGCTCGACCTCGACGGTGTTTGCAGGGGCGGTAAATGTATGTGTCGTGTCGCTGTTCATGTGGCTGCGCTCGACCCGTTCGGTGAAACCCGCATTGCGAAACATCTGCGCTCGCATTGCGGGTTGCACATGCGGCTGGATGCAGAGCTGCAGTGCAATCTCGGCGTTGATGCGAGCGGCCTCTTCGACGGTCTGGGCGGCGACCGGGGCGGCCAGCAGGAGGGATATGAGGAGGGAGCGGATCAATTCGGCTACCGGTTGCGATAGACCGCGGAAGGCGAGCCGGTCAGGCCTTGGCCGATGACTTTGGTATTTTTGTCGATGAGGACCGCCATGCAAATCTCCGAATGTTTCCGCACTGTTCCTGCGACGGGCGAAACCAAATGTTGTTGAAATACGGTTTTAGCTTGATATGCCATATTGTTAATTGATCTCGCTGATGGGAAGCAGGGCAAAGGCGCCTATACTTATGCCGTACGAAAAGATCTGAAACTGTGCGATAAACGCAGGATCGGGCAGAACACCGGTAGCCTCCATATGCACCATTCGGTCAGTTCCACTTCCTGCCGTGGCGTAGATCGAGGTAATCTTCAAATCTTCAACCTCCCCGCCCGCTATTGCCGTTGCCCCGCTCGCTTCCAGACGCGCCCGCAGCACAGTTCCCAAATTTTCAACATCGTTCAGCGGCTGAAGGTTGTGATAACCGACTGTGCAGTAGATGTAGCGCATGTCCGACAGATCACTGTGCGAGGCAGAAAACGTCCATCGCTGATCTTGCGTTTGGTGGTCGACCTGAGCGCGAAGACCGTCTGTGCTTTTCGATATCCGGTGTTCCGGCGGTAACGTTTCAAACGCTTTAGTATCCACCGCCTTTGCCTCAATTACCTTTCCGCAATGCTTGCCAAAGGCCATCCAGACATCGTTTATCAGGTCGTCTTGCGCGGTCGCCGTTTGCGTCATGACCAGCACTGTCAAAGCAGATGCTGCAATCTTGGAGCAAAACAAAAACACGCACTTCTGCGGGGTCATCCCTTCACCGCCTCCACAATCTTCTCAGCCCCATCCCTGAGGTTGTCAGCGGCGATCACGTCGAGGCCAGAAGTGTTGATGATCTCCTTGCCCTTCTCCACATTGGTGCCTTCCAGTCGCACAACCAGCGGCACTTTCAACCCGACCTCTTTCACGGCGGCCACGACGCCCTCGGCGATGACGTCACAACGCATGATGCCGCCAAAGATGTTGACGAGGATGCCCTTGACCTGCGGGTCGGACGTGATGATCTTGAACGCCTCGGTGACCTTTTCCTTGGTCGCGCCGCCGCCCACGTCGAGGAAGTTGGCGGGCTCCGCGCCATAGAGCTTGATGATGTCCATCGTCGCCATCGCCAGACCCGCACCGTTGACCATGCAACCGATTTCACCATCCAGCGCGATATAGTTCAGGTCGAACTTGCTGGCTTCCAGTTCTTTGGAATCCTCTTCGCTGGTGTCGCGCAGTTCGGCAATGTCGGCGTGCCGGTAGACCGCGTTGCCGTCAAAGCCCATCTTGGCGTCAAGGCATTTCAGATCGCCACCGTCGGTCACAATCAGCGGGTTAATCTCGAGCATCTCCATGTCTTTTTCGATGAACATGGCGTACAGCGTACCCATCAGCCGTACGCATTGTTTCACCTGCTTGCCCGAAAGGCCGAGCATGAATGCGATGCGGCGGCCATGGAACGCCTGATAGCCGGTGGCAGGATCCACCGAGAACGACAGGATCTTCTCGGGCGTGCTTGCGGCGACTTCTTCGATATCCATGCCGCCTTCTGTCGAGCAGACAAAACTGATGCGGCTGGTTTGTCGATCGACCAAAAGCGCCAGATACATTTCTGTTTCGATGCCGCTTCCGTCTTCTATGTAGATGCGGTTGACCTGTTTGCCCGCCGGACCGGTCTGATGTGTGACCAGTGTTCGACCGAGCATTCGTTTGGCCTCCAAGGCAGCTTCTTCCACTGACTTTGTCAGCCGCACGCCGCCCTTGTCTCCGGCATCCATTTCCTCGAAGCTGCCTTTGCCACGCCCACCGGCGTGTATCTGGGCCTTGACCACCCAAAGGGGACCATCCATTTCGCCGGCGGCAGTCTTGGCCTCTTCCGCGCGCAAAACCACGCGCCCGTCAGACACCGGTGCGCCGTAACTGCGTAGCAATGCCTTGGCCTGATATTCGTGAATGTTCATCGAAAACTGTCCCGTCTTGCCGCGTTTACGTAGGGTATAGTCGCCCCGTTCCTCTGCAGTTAAACGCTTTTTTGACGCAGGGCTTGGGTTTTCGTGAAAAAAGCGACATTTGTGATCACACGTTTGAAAAGTGTGATCACAAAGAGTCGCGGGAATGTTCAGACATGTTTGCGAAGTGCGAAAAAGCGATTCGTTTTACAAAAAAAAGACGCCACCCGTGAAGGGCGGCGTTCAATTGCTTCAGGCTTTTCTGGCGGCTCAATCAAGTCTTGATGAGAGCCACCTGAAATGCAGACCGTTTCAGGATGCGCGGCGGCGGCGTGCGATCCAGCCCATCAGACCCAGTCCACCAGCAAGCAGCGGAAGCGACGCCGGGACGGGAATAGGCGCCACGCTGGAACCTAAACGAACATCGTCGATGCCAAAGCCGTCGCCGGATTCAATGAACAAGGACAAGCCTACTGTGTCGACAAGCCCATCAAGGTCGATCCTGACAAAAAACAAATCGGCGTCGCCCTGACGGTTGGAATTCAGGATATCCTCGGCCACGTCAAACATTTCGCCGGCAACTTCGAGTTCAAAGGCCACGCGCCCTACATCATCGACATCTGTCAGGAAAAAGCTGACGCTGTCGAACATCGAGCCACCTTCGGCCGCAAGATTGATCGCGCTGTTGTCGTTGCTATCAAGCCAGTTGGAACCACCCAAGGTGGTATTGTAGCGGCCATAGCTCGATGTGTCGCGGATCAGGCTCTGATCATCCGGCGTATCACAGGAGTTGCCGCATCGGCCACCGGCGGTCGTGGTGAAATCACCCACGCTGGTGCTGGTCAGAGGCGTCACATCGCCTACGCCGCCACCATCGGCCACTGGCCTGTAGCTTTCGAAATCTTCGTAGGCCACCACATAGTCAGTTTCGGCCGCGTCGCGGTCACTCTGTGCGGTGGTCAGTTGGGACTGGTCATAAGACGTCCAGCTCAAGGTCGCGGCGCTCGCTCCCGAACCCAATAGGGTCGCAGCGACAGCGACGGATGCAAATTGTTTAATCATGATTCCACTCTCTCTAAAATGCGCTTACTGATACAACCGGAACGCACAACCCAGCGGGAAGAAAGCCGCGCAAATTCCGAGGAGAACGTTTCTCCCATTAACACTTTATTAAGGAATCGCTTGGGAATCAACCGTTTTGGCGTGATCGCATGAGTGAATGTGAGTCCGTCAAGATGAAACCTTTGACGTTGCGCTTTGGAAGCAACAAAAAGCCGGACAGCAGTTGATGCTGTCCGGCGTCACAATGTTTCGATTGTGTCGTGGTTTAGGCGAGGGAGCTGTCGATGCCTTTGCAGGCGTCAACCAAGCCCTTCACGGCATTGACAGAGCTGTCAAACATCGCTTGCTCGTTCTTGGTCATCTTGATGTCGATAACTTTCTCAATGCCGCCGGCTCCAATGATGGTCGGCACGCCGACATACATGCCTTTCAGGCCCAGAGCGCCATCAACGTAGGCGGCGCAGGGCAGAACGCGCTTCTGGTCTTTCAGATAGGCTTCGGCCATCTCGATTGCCGAGGTTGCCGGTGCATAGAATGCACTGCCGGTTTTCAGTAGCCCGACGATTTCAGCGCCGCCATCACGGGTACGCTGAATGATACCGTCCAGCTTTTCCTGCGTGGTCCAGCCCATCGCGACCAGATCAGGCAGCGGGATACCGGCAACAGTCGAATAGCGCGACAGCGGCACCATGGTGTCGCCGTGACCACCCAGAACGAACGCTGTGACGTCCTTCATCGAGACACCGAATTCGGTCGCGAGGAAATGACGGAAGCGCGCACTGTCCAGAACACCCGCCATGCCACAGACTTTTTCATGCGGCAGGCCCGAGAATTCACGCAGCGCCCAGACCATCGCGTCGAGCGGGTTGGTGATGCAGATCACGAATGCATTGGGGGCGTGATCGCGGATGCCTTCGCCGACCGATTTCATGACCTTGAGGTTGATCCCCAAGAGATCGTCGCGGCTCATCCCCGGTTTGCGCGGTACACCGGCGGTGACGATACAGACGTCTGCGCCCGCGATATCTGCATAGGATTGGGTGCCTGAGAGGGTCGCGTCAAAGCCTTCGGAGGGGCCGGATTCCGCGATGTCGAGTGCTTTGCCCTCAGGTGTTCCCTCAGCGATATCGAACAGGACGACGTCGCCAAGTTCTTTCAGAGCTGCGAGGTGGGCGAGCGTGCCGCCGATCTGACCTGCTCCGATGAGCGCGATCTTTGGTCTGGCCATGGATTTCTCTCCGATCCGATGAAAATTGCGCGTTGCCTAGTGCGTTAGGTTGCATCGCGCAAGTGTTCTGCGCTGCGGCGTGACCGCGCGTTGTCACTGGTAGTGATGCACGGGATACGGTAAAGCCCAATCATGGTAACAGTTTACGGAACATCACGTTGCTGGAGCTGAGCATTGGTTTTTTTGCGCTTGCGGCGCCGGCGGTTCTGTTCGCCGGTATCTCCAAGGGTGGGTTTGGTTCAGGAGCGGCCTTCGCATCGGCCTCGATTCTCGCGGTGATCCTTGAGCCGGGTCAGGCGCTGGCCATCATGTTGCCATTGCTGATGCTGATCGATGTGACCGCACTTAAGTCGTATTGGAAGAAGTGGAATTGGCCTGACGCACGTCTTCTAATACTGGGCGCTTTGCCCGGCGTTGCACTTGGGGCGTTGCTCTATAGAAGCGCAAATGCCGATGTGCTTCGATTTTTGATAGGTGCGATCTCGATCGGTTTTGTGGCTTGGCAACTTGCGCGACGCAACGGGTTGATCCGCATGTCTGGCCGCACAGCGTCTAGGCCGCTGGGCCTGTTTGCCGGCTTGGTCACCGGCTTTACCAGCTTTGTGAGCCATGCCGGCGGACCGCCCGCCGCAGTCTATCTGCTGTCACAGAATCTGGCCAAGAACCAGTATCAAGCCACGACGGTGTTGGTGTTCTGGGTCATCAACATCACCAAGTTCATACCCTACGCTTATCTTGGCATGTTCACGGCAGAGACCGCTTTTGCGGACATGCTGCTCGCACCCTTTGCCATTCTTGGTGCATGGCTGGGGGTGCGGGCGCATCGGATTGTATCGGAATCCGTGTTCTTCGGGATCACATATGTTCTGCTTGCGATGACTGGTAGCAAGCTGATCTGGGATGCCCTGACCTGATCGCGCTCAGGCTTCGTTGCCTTTCGGGGGCAACGCGTCAGCAAGTTCTTCAAACGATTGTCCGGATGCCACGAGGCAGGTCATGCCATTTGGCATTGTCACGGTGATCGTCCAGCTGCCTGTATCGTCAGACGCAAATGTTTCGACCACGGCCCCCTGCGAACCCAAACCTATGCTTTGCCGCGTTTCGCCATAGCTGTTGGTCAACCGTTCGATCACCGCGTCACGCGGTGCGCAGTTTCGGGTTTGCTGGGCGGCGATGTCCTGTGCTGCCAACACCATAACGCCCAACCCGACGGTCATGTTCAATACGGCCTTCATCATGGGACTACCTTTCCGTTTCTTTGCATCCGAGACACGCCCGGGCGGTTCGGACAGTGACTTGCTGTCTTGACCAATCCTGCCTTCAGGAATGCTGAAAATTGGTTAACAGCGCGTTCGGCGCCCCATTCGCCACGCAGAAGCATACGAAAATTGCTGCATTGCGGCGATTTCAGCTTGAACTTTCTGACCAAAAATGCCCCTTTCTGCGCAAGATTATGACTTGTGGAGAGACTCATGCCATCCAGCGCGCGCCCCTACCGTTCCGTTCTGTATATTCCCGCGTCCAAATCGCGGGCGCTGGAAAAGGCCAAGACGCTTCCAGTAGACGCGATCATCTTTGATCTCGAGGACGCGGTGACGCCTGCGGAAAAAGCGAACGCGCGGGCGCTTCTTGCGGATGCTTTGGCTGCGGGTGGGTATGGTGATCGGGTCCGTTTGGTGCGGATCAACGGGTTGGATACCGAATGGGGGCGTGATGATGCGATCGCGGCCCGCGACATGGAGTGCGATGCGATCCTGTTGCCCAAGGTCGGTAGCCCTGATGATGTGGATGCGCTGACCGCAATCACAGGCGACACCCCGATCTGGGCGATGATGGAGACACCGCAGGGCATGTTGAACGCCCATGCGATTGCCGCGCATCCACTGGTTGACGGGTTTGTTCTGGGCACCAATGACCTTGCCAAAGACCTCAACACCCGGTTCCGCGCCGACCGTGAACCCCTGATGACTGGCTTGGGCCTGTGCCTGCTCGCCGCCAAGGCCGAAGGCGTTGTTGCGATCGACGGGGTATATAATGCCTTCAAGGATGAGGCAGGGCTGGAATTTGAATGCAATCAGGGCCGTGACATGGGCTTTGACGGCAAATCTCTGATCCACCCGGCGCAGGTCGACATCACCAATCGCGCCTTTGCGCCCTCGGTGGATGAGATCGAACTCGCGCGCCGTCAGATCACGGCATTTGAGGAAAGCGAGGCCAGCGGACAGGGGGTTGCGGTGGTCGATGGTCGCATCGTCGAAAATCTGCACGTTGCCACCGCCCGTGAATTGCTGGCAAAAGCAGAGATGATAGAGGCTTTGCAAGCGGGGTAGCCAGCATGGGTTGGGTTCTTTTATTTTTGGGTGTGGCACTGTGGTGGGCCGCACATCTGTTTAAGCGTGTCGCACCCGAACGGCGCGCCGCGATGGGGAATGCCGGCAAAGGTATGGTCGCGTTGGCGATCGTGGCCTCGATCGTGTTGATGGTTCTGGGCTTTCGCGCGACGCCATATGTCGCGGTCTGGACGCCGCCATCCTTCATGATCCACATCAACAACACGCTGATGATCTTTGCGCTGTGGATGGCAAGTCCGGCAGGTCAGAAGGGCCTCATACTGAACAAGGTCCGCCACCCAATGCTTGGCGGGTTCAAGCTGTGGGCGTTCGCGCATCTTCTGGTCAATGGCGATCTGGCGTCGATTCTGATGTTCGGCAGCCTGTTGGCCTGGGCGGTTTGCGAAGTCATTGTGATCAACAAATCAGAAGCCAACTGGTCGCCCGGTGCGCCGGGGACGCTGGCAAAGGACGCCATGTTCTTTGCGGTCTCGATCGTGTTGCTCGGTGTGATCGGCATGATCCATGGGTGGCTGGGCTACTGGCCCTTCCCGCAATAAGGACTTTAGACATGAGCACGATTTACCGGTTCCTCTCGGAAGAGGATACGTCTGCCTTTTGCCACAAGGTCAGCGCGGCGCTGGCAAAAGGTTGGTCGCTGTACGGATCACCGACGCAAACATTTGATGCGGCGACAGGGACCATGCGGTGCGGGCAGGCGGTGATCAAGGAAGTCAGCGCAGATTACACCCCCGACATGAAATTGGGAGAACAATAGATGGCGACCAAGACCAATTCCGGCCGGTTCTTTGAAGACTATGTTGTCGGTGATGTGCTGAACCATCCCGTGCCGCGCACGGTCAAGATGGGGG
Organism: Sedimentitalea sp.; assembly: GCF_039973035.1. Lineage (NCBI taxonomy): Bacteria > Pseudomonadati > Pseudomonadota > Alphaproteobacteria > Rhodobacterales > Paracoccaceae > Sedimentitalea > Sedimentitalea sp. The sequence goes on along the minus strand of NZ_JBDWLR010000012.1, from coordinate 122,124 downwards.
AACGCGCCCTCTATCATATGCTCTATCCGGCGCGTCATGCGCTGCATTCATCTGACCAATTCGCGCAGGGCTGCGGTCTGCCATTCAGCCCGTTGGATGATCTGGTCGCGTTTCACGTGGTATTCGGCAAGACCGTGCCGGATGTGTCACTGAATGCGGTGGCCAATCTGGGTTATGCCGAGGGTCGCTGGCTGCGCCCGGTCTGGCCCGGTGACACGCTGCGGTCTGTTTCAGAGGTGATCGGGGTCAAGCAGAACAGCAATGGCAAGACCGGCGTTGTTTATGTCCGCACAACCGGAATGAACCAGCATGACGAGACTGTGCTGGAATATGTTCGTTGGGTGATGGTGCGCAAACGCGATGTGGATGCGCCTGCGCCTGCACCCATCGTGCCAGATCTCGCGAAGGTGGTCGCGCCGACCGATCTGGTGGTACCGAAAGGTCTCGATTTCACAGATTACGATTTTGCGCTGGCCGGAGAGCCTCACCGTTGGGGCGATTACGAGGTTGGTGAACAGATCGACCATGTCGATGGTGTGACCATCGAAGAGGCCGAGCACATGATGGCGACGCGGCTTTGGCAGAATACGGCCAAGGTGCATTTTGATGTCAACGCCCGCCCTGATGGCAGTCGCCTGATCTATGGTGGCCACGTAATCTCGATGGCGCGGGCGCTTTCGTTCAACGGGCTGGCCAACGCGCAGATGTTGGTCGGGCTGAATGCCGGAGCTCACGCCAACCCGTGCCTGTCCGGTGATACGGTCTATGCCTGGTCAGAAGTTCTCGAAAAGGCCGAGACAGCCTCGCCTAGTGTTGGTGCAATCCGCCTTCGCCTTGTCGCGACCAAAGGACACGCGCCATTTGTTTTGCGCGGTGAGGATGGCAAGTACCGTCCCGAAGTGCTTCTCGATCTTGATTACTGGGCATTGATCCCGATCTGATCGGCGCAAATCTGTATGCGGGGCGCGATGTCTGTCGCAGTTTGATTTGTGGGAGACATCCTGCTTCACGGATTGTGCACGGCTGACGGTCTTTCCGGATCGTAGGGCGGGGTTGTTCTGTCTGCCACTGTCCTGATCGTTGCAGTTTCGGGTGGCCTTTGGCGCGATAGAGTTTTGCCACAACCGTGACGTACCCCGTGGGCCGGATCTGGTTCGGGTATCGCCGGTTTTGACAGATATGCTTGCGCTCCAAAATGTCGTACGATTTTGACGATGTTTGGCATTCTCCGTGTTTCTCTGTTTCTCTTCGTGTTTGCCGCAGGTCGGGCGCTTTCCTGCGATCTGGCGCTGGTTCTGGCGGTAGACGTCTCTGGATCCGTCGATGATGAGGAGTATCGTCTGCAGATGGATGGGCTTGCCCATGCATTGCGCGATGGTGTCATCTCCGAGGCGCTTGTCCGCGCTCAGGCACAAGTGATGCTGGTCCAATGGACCGGGTCAAGCCGACAGCAGATCACCATACCCTGGACCGGTGTGAACAGCTTTGACACGCTGGATGCATTTGCAGATTGGGTTGCAAACGACCCGCGTGTCTGGAGAAACTACTCGACGGCGATTGGCGACGCGCTGGAATTCATGCTTCCTGCTTTTGGTCAGGTTCAACACTGTAAACGACATCTGATTGATGTCTCCGGCGACGGGCAATCAAACGAAGGCAAGCCGCCGACTGACATGCATAACGCGCTGAAACGCGCCGAGGTCACCGTCAATGCCATCGCGATCGAAGCATCGGAACCGGACCTGACAGCGTATTTCTACGAGAATGTCATTGTCGGCGAGGGGGCGTTTGTGATCACGGCGTCCAGCTTTGAAGAATACCCGGACCGCATTCGCAAGAAACTGCTGCGCGAAGTTACGCGGCAGTCGGCCCGGATAGGCGGGAAACCTGCCGAAGTATCCCAGAAACAATAGGAGCGACTCAGCCATGTCGGTAAAATCGTCTGTCTGTACAGGATAGTTAGGTTGTGATCACAGCTTGGCGCACTGTGATCACAAGTTAGCGTTAAACTGGAAAGCCGCGCCAAAAAACCGCGCCTAAATTTGCCGAGCACGGGTGACAGCGGGCCAAAAAGGTTTAAAAACAAGCAAAAGCATCTGCAAAGGACCCGCCATGGCTGACGTCAATCGGGGCAATCGCCCGCTCTCGCCCTTTATGATCGGGCAGTATTATCGCCCTCAGATGACCTCAATTTCATCAATCATGGTGCGCATCACCGGGATCGCGTCGCTCGGCACCGCGTTTCTTATAGTGCTATGGCTCTTGTCCGCTGCGACATCGGAAAGTGCCTTCGCGGTGGTTGATGGTCTGCTGCGAAGCTTTGTGGGCGATATCCTCATGCTGCTCGCAACCTGGGCAATCTGGTATCATGTGCTAGGACGTCTGCGCCATGTCATCTGGGATTTCGGATATCTGCTTGAGGTCGAAATTTCGGAACGCATGGGGCTTGGCATGTTCATCGGAGCGACCGTGCTGACGATTATCACGGCAATCGTGGTTTAAGGAGGATGGCAATGAGATATCTTACCGATCGCAAGCGCGCCCAAGGTCTTGGTTCCTCCAGACATGGCACCGAACACCACTGGCAGATGTTGGTCAGTTCCATCCTGCTGTGCGTTCTTGTTCCGCTTTTCATTTTCACGTTCGGCATCGGACTGGGCGGAACTTATGAAGAGGTGATCGCCTATTTCGGACGGCCTTTCCCAGCAATCCTGACCGCGCTGACGCTGATCGTCGGCATCAACCACGTCAAATGCGAAACACAGGAAGCGATTGAGGACTATATGGGCGGCACCGCGAGTAAGCTGGCCTATATCGCCGTTGGCGCGTTCTCATACACTCTCATCGCTGCGGGTCTTTTCGCGCTCGTCAAAATCGCGCTGTAAGCTGCGCCAAGGAAAATCGATAATGACTGCAACATACGAATACGAGACGCATGAATATGACGTCGTGGTCGTCGGAGCAGGGGGCGCGGGCCTTCGCGCGACTCTCGGCATGGCAGAGCAGGGACTGCGCACAGCCTGTGTGACCAAGGTCTTTCCAACCCGCTCACATACGGTCGCCGCGCAGGGTGGCATCGCCGCGTCCCTGTCCAACATGGGCCCCGACAACTGGCAGTGGCATATGTATGACACGGTCAAAGGTTCGGACTGGCTCGGCGATACGGACGCGATGGAGTATCTCGCACGCGAAGCGCCCAAGGCGGTTTATGAGCTGGAACACTATGGCGTTCCGTTCAGTCGGACCGAAGAAGGCAAGATTTATCAGCGTCCCTTTGGTGGCCATACCACCGAGTTTGGTGAAGGCCCGCCGGTGCAACGCACCTGTGCCGCCGCCGACCGGACCGGGCACGCAATCCTGCACACACTCTATGGTCAAAGCCTGAAGAACAACGCCGAATTCTACGTCGAGTACTTCGCGATTGACCTGATCATGTCCGACGATGGCGTGTGTCAGGGTGTTGTCTGCTGGAAGCTGGACGACGGCACCATGCATGTGTTCAGCGCCAAGACCGTGGTGCTGGCCACCGGCGGCTATGGACGTGCCTATTTCTCGGCCACATCGGCACATACCTGTACTGGCGATGGTGGCGGCATGGTCGCACGGGCCGGGCTGCCCATGCAGGACATGGAATTTGTTCAGTTTCACCCGACTGGTATCTACGGCTCTGGCTGTCTGATCACCGAAGGGGCACGGGGCGAAGGTGGATACCTGACGAACTCGGAAGGCGAGCGGTTCATGGAGCGTTATGCGCCCCAGTACAAGGACCTCGCGCCGCGAGACTATGTCAGCCGGTCGATGACCATGGAAATTCGCGAAGGACGTGGCGTCGGCGCCGAAGGTGATCATATCCACCTGAACCTGTCGCACCTGCCACCAGAAGCATTGGCCGAGCGATTGCCCGGTATCTCGGAAAGCGCCAAGATTTTTGCAGGGGTCGATGTGACCAAGGAGCCGATCCCGGTGATCCCGACCGTGCATTACAATATGGGCGGTATCCCAACGAACTATTGGGGCGAAGTGCTGAACCCGACCGCCGAAGACCAGAACGCGATTGTGCCGGGCCTTATGGCCGTTGGCGAAGCTGGTTGCGCTTCGGTCCATGGTGCCAACCGTCTGGGGTCGAACTCGCTGATCGACCTTGTCGTGTTTGGTCGTGCCGCCGCGATCCGGGCCGGCAAGGTTGTCGATCCGTCCAAGGCCAACGCCCCGTTGAACCAAGCCTCTGTCGATGCTGCGTTTAACCGGTTTGATACGCTGCGCAATGCGCAAGGTGCGGTGCCGACTGCCGATCTGCGCCTTGAGATGCAAAAGTGCATGCAGGCCGATGCCGCCGTGTTCCGGACATCCAAGACACTTGCCGAAGGCGTCAAGCGGATGGACGATATTGCCGCCAAGATGTCCGACATCAAGGTCACTGACCGTAGTCTGATCTGGAACAGCGACCTGATGGAGACGCTGGAACTGACCAACCTGATGCCAAACGCTCTGGCGACGATCACCGGAGCCGAGGCGCGTCATGAAAGCCGGGGTGCCCATGCGCACGAAGATTTCCCGGATCGCAACGACGAAGATTGGCGTGTTCACACAATCAGCCGGGTAAACGGACGGGACGTGAGCCTGACCCATCGGCCCGTGGTGGTCGATCCGCTGTCCACCGAGGCAGAGGGTGGCATCAGCCTCAAGAAGATCGCGCCCAAGGCCCGGACGTTCTAAGGCGGACAAAGGGCTTTGGACAGAGAACCAGATACCACGGCCAAGCGCCTGATCATCCATTGTGGTGTTCAGAAAACCGGCTCGACGTCGTTGCACCATTTCCTTGGTCGCAACCGCGACGCGCTGGCGGCTCATGTTTTGGCCCTGACCCCTGCCAAGGGATCGGCGACCCGTGATCTGGGCAACGCCGCGATGCGGTTCAGCCTGCGGCCCACAGATGAACGCCTTTTGCGCCTGCGCGAGTGTGCGGGCCTTGTCCGCGATGCGATTCTGGAACAAGGGGCGGAAACGGTCCTGATCAGCCATGAGAACCTGCTTGGCGCGATGCTTGGAAACAGCGGCACTGTCACGCTTTACCCCCGGCTTGAGCGCATTGTTGAGGTTCTTAACCGAGTCTTCGCTCCGCTGGTGCCGGAGTATGTCGTCTACACCCGTGATCTGCCGCAGTGGAAACGCAGCGTGCATGCTCAGGCGATCCGTTCTGACCGCTATTCCGGGACACTCGTTGATTTTCTGTCCAAAACCGAGGCTTGTGGAAGCTGGGCGCAGACAGAGCGGCGGTTGGCCAAATTGGTTGGCGCCGCTCGATCAACGCTGTTTCGCGTCGAGGACGAACCGGACGAGGCGCGTCCGGGCCAACAGCTCTTGCGATATGCAGGAGTGAGCGAGGCCGAGATTGCCGCGCTGCATCCCGTGCGTGGGCGCAGCAAGACGCGCATCAATGCGGGCGGGCTGGAGTTTCAGCGGCTGGTCAACCAGCTTGGGCTTGAGAGGCCCGCGCGCCGGGCGATTGGCGAATTGATTGCCGGGAACCAGAGGCTGTTCGTTTCGTGACCCCGATCAGCGATCATATGTTCCGGCGGGCGTTGCGTCAACGTGGGCTGGTGGCCGTTCCCAACAAGGGTCATCACGACTACCTGCGCAGTTTTGGGCCGCAAACCGACGTGATCGTGGACGTCGGTGTGCATACAGGCACACCGCAATTGTATCGGGCCTTTCCCGACCGAAAGTTCGTGTTGATCGATCCTCGTGCGGAATCCGAAGCTGAGACGATTGCAAATGGCGCGCCGGAGAATTTCGATTTTCACGCCTGCGCCGTTGGAGCAACCGAAGGCGAGATGGAGCTGCGCACCCCGACAATGAAGCGCGGGGAAAACCCGGCGATGGCAGGGTTCAAACCGATTGCGGGGCCGATGGCCAGCGCGGTAAAGGGATATGACCTGCGCAAAGTACCAGTGGTTCCGCTTGATCAGATCATGGAAGGGTATCCTGGACGCGTTGGCCTCAAGATCGACACCGAAGGCTTTGAACTTGAAGTCTTGCAGGGGGCGGCCGAGACGCTTCTGCGCTGCGACTTTGTGATCGTCGAACTTTCCATCACGCATCGCTTTGATGACATCGCGCCACCGAGCCACGTGGTCGCTGAACTGGCCCGCGCCGGGCTGGAGTTGCGTGATATTCTGCGCACCACCGGTGATGGCAAAGGTGGGGTGCGACCCCGCCTGTTTGACGCTCTTTTCACGCGATGGGAGGCCCGAAACTGATGCGCCGTCTCGATCCGAAACACATGTGGTCCAAACCGCCACACCCAACTTTCCGCCCAGTGAGGTATTTGCAATGGTCCAACTGACGCTCCCCAAGAACAGCCGCATAACGACTGGCAAGACCTGGCCAAAGCCCGAAGGTGCAACGAACGTCCGCAAGTTCCAGATCTATCGCTGGACCCCGGATGATGGGCAGAACCCGCGCGTGGACACGTATTTTCTTGACATGGACAAATGCGGGCCGATGGTTCTGGACGCGCTGATCAAGATCAAGAACGAGATCGATCCGACGCTTACTTTCCGACGCTCCTGCCGCGAGGGAATTTGTGGCTCCTGCGCGATGAACATCGATGGGATCAACACGCTGGCCTGTATCTACGGGCTGGATGAAATCAAAGGTGATGTCAAAATTTATCCGCTGCCGCACATGCCGGTGGTCAGGGATTTGATCCCGGATCTGACGCACTTCTATGCTCAGCATGCGAGCATCATGCCGTGGCTCGAAACCAAGACCAACCGTCCTGCAAAAGAGTGGAAGCAGTCGATCGAAGACCGCAAGAAGTTGGACGGACTTTATGAATGCGTGATGTGCGCGTCGTGTTCGACATCCTGCCCGTCCTACTGGTGGAATGGCGACCGCTACCTCGGACCCGCCGCGCTGCTGCACGCCTATCGGTGGATCATTGATAGCCGTGACGAGGCGACAGGCGAGCGGCTGGACGAATTGGAAGATCCGTACAAGCTCTACCGGTGCCACACGATCATGAACTGCGCCAAGACCTGTCCAAAGGGACTGAACCCGGCCAAGGCCATTGCCGAGATCAAGCACATGATGGTGGAACGCACCGTTTAAAGCTGCGGCAAGACCGTGGTGTTGATGATGGACGAATTCTACATCGCTATCGCGCTGGCCACTTTGGCTGGTGCTTCGATCCCCATTGGTGCGGCGTTGTCGACCTATGATCGATTGCTACCCGGCTGGCTGCAGGAAGAATTTCGCCATACCGTCGTCGCCTTTGGCGGCGGCGCTTTGCTGTCGGCTGTTGCGCTGGTGCTGGTGCCCGAAGGCAGCGAGCGGTTGACAACAGTTCCGGCGCTGTTCTGGTTTGCGCTTGGTGGGGTCGTCTTCTTTTGTGTCGACCGTGCACTTGCCGCTAAGGGCGGGCACGCGGCGCAGTTTCTGGCAATGATGCTGGACTACGTGCCCGAGGCGATGGCGCTTGGGGCATTGCTGGCGGACAATCTGGCTCTGGCGATTCTGATGGCGGTGCTGATCGCGCTGCAGAACCTGCCGGAAGGGTTCAACGCCTTTCGCGAGATGGCGCAGAGTGGCGGCGCGTCACGTGGCAAACTCTTGTTTCTTTTCGTTTTGATGGTGCCCATAGGTCCATTGGCAGCCCACGTGGGGCGTACATATTTGGTAGATAATCCTGCCTTGTTGGGGGCAGTGATGATGTTCGCCAGTGGCGGTATCCTTTACTTGTTGTTTGAGGACGTCGCGCCACAGGTGCCACTTGAACGGCACTGGGCTCCGCCATTGGGGGCCGTTGCCGGTTTCGCGCTTGGTTTGGCGGGTCATTTGATGCTGCCGTGACCCAGTTAATATTTGTGACCTAGGGTCACGCATGGCTGCATTGTCAAAACATGGGATGCAAATCCTGTTTGACGGTACTAAATAGCGGTCAGGGAGGGATAACAACCCTCGGAGAAATCCATGAAAACCTTGAAAAAATCGCCGATCGTCAAGGCGCGCGAAGCACTTGAAGCTCTTGAGCAGGCCTATGCTTATTATGCGCCCGAACCCCAGCCCAAAGATGCCCAAGCGGCTGAAGTTGAATATTTCGAATATGCGCCCGCAGCGTGATGGAGAGCCATTACGCGGTGGTTTAGCCAGCAGGGCAGCTTAATGCTGATCCTGCTGGTTGTTCTTCTGGTCGGGGTCGCTGCGTATTTTGTATGGCGGTCACGGACGTCGACGCTGACGCGGCAATGCCGCTGGCGTGCCGACCGGACTGTGGCGGCAGACTACTATCATTGTCTCGCCTGCGGTGGTGAGATCAAGACAGGCGATGACCGCGCGCCGCGCACGTGTGTGGCCCGCTCTTCACGAGAATCTACCTGACTGAGAGTTGCGAAAGAAATTTCGACTCGGTGCATTTTCCCTCTTGATCGGAATCGCGTTTGGCCTGATATGCGGCTTTAAGACGCCAACGCACGCGCCTCTGTCCCAAGGGCCATCCCCCATGGTTACGTAGCGACGGTAACGTCTCTGAATGGAAGTGAGCGGTCATATATGGCCGGGTCTATTGGAGATGACCATGAACGCTATCGTAACCGACTTGTCGGCTGCCGCCCGCATTGCGCCTGCAGTTAATCCCTCAACGCGCATCGAGTCGTTTCTGAAAACCACCCGGTTTGAAAGGCCTACGCTTGTGCTGGACATTGAGGCCGTTGCTCGCCAGTATCGCGCGCTAAAGACCGGGTTGGGCCGTGCGCACATCCACTACGCGGTCAAAGCCAACCCGCAACGCGAGATCATTGAAACTCTGGTGAATCTGGGTTCAGGATTTGACGCGGCTTCGCGTGCCGAAATCGAACTGTGCCTCAGCCAGGGCGCGGACCCGGATCACATCTCCTTTGGCAATACGGTCAAGCGTGCATCTGATATTGCGTTTGCGCACCATGCGGGTGTGTCTCTGTTTGCTGCGGACGCCGAGGATGAGCTTGAGAAAATCGCGGAATTCGCACCGGGCAGCCAAGTTTATATCCGCTTGATCGTGGATGTGTCCGAAGCGGATTGGCCATTGTCTCGAAAATTTGGCTGTGCCCGTGACAAGGCGATCAAGCTGTTGGACATGGCGGTCGATCTGGGCTTGTCGCCCGTTGGTTTCTCGTTCCACGTCGGCAGCCAGACCCGGCGAGCAGAGATGTGGATCGCGACACTGGATCAGGTCGCGCAGATCTGGGACGAAGCCAAGACTGCGGGCTACGATCTGAGCCTGCTGAACATCGGTGGTGGTTTCCCGGCCTATTACGATGAAGAGATCGAAGCGCCGACACCGTATGCCGCAAAAGTCATCGACCTGATCACCGCTCGCTTTGGCGAGGTGCCGCAGATCATGGCAGAACCAGGTCGTGGCATGGTCGCCGAAGCCGGCATGATTGCCGCCGAGGTGCTGCTGGTGTCCAAGAAATCGGACGACGACATGTTTCGCTGGGTGTATCTGGATATCGGTAAATTTTCGGGTTTGGCCGAGACCATGGACGAAGCGATCCGCTATCAGTTCGTGACCGACCGGGATCATGAAGAAACCGGCCCTTGCATCCTCGCAGGTCCTTCTTGCGACAGTGCCGACGTCCTTTATGAAAAGCGCCCGGTGTCATTGCCCGTTGGGCTGCGCGCGGGTGACCGGTTCGTCATCCGCAACTGCGGCGCCTATACATCGACATATGCGTCGATCGGTTTCAACGGATTTCCGCCACTGGATGTGGTCGTGATCTGATCTCCGACGGGGAGGAGGAGAGGGCGGGGCTTTCCCCGCTCGGAATTCTGGCGCACTGTCTAGTTGATTGATCACCGGAGTGCGCCAGATGCCATTTGACCCCCCAGCCGATGCCGAAGCGCGCCGTGCCGTTCAGCCTGTCATTTGTTACCCGTCGGATACGCTGCCAGCGCCCGATCTGTCGCTATATCGGGCTGCGCGAGAGGATGCGGTCAAGACGAATGAGGTGTTGGTGCCGCCGCGCGAGGCATCCTGTTTTGGGGTGCCGGCCGGGCATTTCTTTCGCATCAGTTCCGTCGAAGGCCCACAGGTCGGGGACCTGAATCTGTGGAACTCGTCAAATCTGGATGAACGATTCTATTCTGGCAAAACACGCGCGTTGCACGGCACGCACCTGACCACGGGCCAGAGAATGTGGAGCAGTTTCCCGTATCTGCGCCCAATGGCGACAATTCTGACCGATACGCTGGACTGGTATGGCAAGGACAGCTTTGGTGGATCAGTGCACGATGTGATCGGCACCCGCTGCGACCCCTATACCGGCAACCTGCTGGCCCAACGGCAATACCATCATTGCTGTCACTCGAACCTCATCCGTGCGCTGGCGGATCACACCGGAATGTCCTTGGGCGAGGCCGAACCCTTTGTGCATGATGTGCTGAATGTGTTCATGTGCACCGGGTTTGCACTGGATACCGGGCAATACTTCATGAAGCAAAGCCCGGTTCGTCCGGGCGACTATCTCGAATTCTTTGCAGAGATCGATATTCTCGGTGCGCTCAGCGCGTGTCCTGGGGGAGATTGCAGCACTGAACATTCCAGTGATGTGGCGTCGTGTTATCCGCTTTTGGTCGAGACATTTGCGCCTGGCGCAGCCGCGTTGTCTGGCTGGAGTGGTCCCACGCTGAGCGGCTATGATGGCAGCCACGGGCGCTGATTCAATCGGAAGCGGTTGAGCCTCTGTTCAGGAAAACGCTGCGGTGAGTGCAATTTCAACCATGTCGCCAAAGCTGGTTTCGCGTTGGTCCGAGGGAAGTGCCTCGCCGGTGATAAGGTGGTCCGATACTGTCAGCACCGCCAGCGCACGCCGGTTGTAACGCGCGGCCAGCGTGTAGAGCTCTGCAGCCTCCATCTCGACCCCGAGAATACCATGGCGCACCATCTGTTCGTTCAGATCGGGACGTTCGTCATAAAACACGTCCGACGAATAAATCCCGCCTATATGTGTTTTTGTCCCCTTTTTCTCGGCAGCCTCTGATGCTGCTCGCAACAGGGACCAATCCGCACAGGGGGCAAAAGACAGTTCCTTGAAGATACCACGGGAGGGCGTGGTCACGGTACTTGCCGTCATCGCAAGAATGACATCGCGTACCGCCACATGGTCCTGCATTGCGCCGCAGGAGCCAATCCGGATCAGCGTCTTGGCGTCGTAGTCGCGAATCAGTTCGTTCACGTAGATCGACAGCGATGGCATTCCCATACCGCTGCCTTGAACAGTGACCCGGTGCCCATTCCAGAGCCCGGTAAACCCCAACATGCCGCGCACATCGTTGACCAGTTTTGCATCGCTCAAAAAGGTCTCTGCGGCCCATTTTGCGCGATATGGGTCTCCGGGCAACAACACGGTTTCCGCAATTGTCCCGGCTTCTGCGCCGATATGAATCGTCATGATGGGGTTTGCCTGACTTAGATTTCCAGATCCGAGATATCGGTACCCGCCGCCAGAGCGTCGTGAATCCACTGCGGTTTTCGTCCGCGCCCTGTCCAAGTCTGAGTGGGATCCTGAGGGTTGCGGTATTTCGCCTTGGCTTTGGGGCCTTTTGCGGATTTGCGTCTGCCGGATTCATCCGACAATTCACTCAGCTCAAACCCGTATTCTGCCGCTGCTCTTTCTGCAGCTTCCAGTGCTTCTTTGCGCTCGCGTTTTTCAGCGTCTTTTATTGCTTTCTCGACGTCTTTGCTGAGCTGTTTCAGTTCTTTTCTCGACATCGATTTAAGGTCAATCGTCATACATTTACTCCCAGTAGGCGATCATGACGCAGATCTGCGTCACAGCTTGACACATTAGCGATCATTGCGACGCATTTCAGCGTCAATTTCGCAAATAGGACAATAAAATCCTATTGTGCGGCAATTGCCGCGGGATCAACGAGCGCCACGATGTCCGTCATGATTGTATTTAGCTCGAAATCCTTGGGGGTATATACCTTTGAAACACCCATCTTTTGCAACCTCTGAGAATCTTCTTCCGGTATGATTCCGCCGACGATCACGGGAATGTGCGCTATTCCAGCCACTTGCATCCTTTTTAAGACGTCTTCGACCAAAGAAATGTGGCTGCCTGACAGAATCGAGAGGCCAATTACATGCGCGTCATTGGCCTGAACCGATTCAACGATTTCTTCGGGTGTCAGGCGAATACCGTCATATGAGATATCCATGCCGCAATCCCGAGCGCGGAATGCGATTTGTTCGGCACCGTTAGAGTGACCATCCAGTCCGGGCTTGCCCACCAGAAACTTCAGGCGTCGGCCTAACCTGTCACTCACCGCATTCACGGCCTCGCGGATATCGTCGAGCCCTTCGGTCTTGTTTGAGGGTGACCCTGATACGCCTGTCGGTCCGCGATAGGTGCCAAAGACCTGACGCATCTGTTCGGCCCATTCACCTGTTGTGGCACCGGCCTTCGCGGCGGCAATTGACGGTTCCATGACGTTCGCGCCGCTTGAGGCGGCCTCGCGCAGTGCGGCGAGTGCGGCTTGGACCGCATTGTCATCACGTTCGGTGCGCCACGCATTAAGCCGATCGACCTGATCCTGCTCGACGGCTGGATCCACAACCATGATGCCGCCATCTTCGCTCATCAGCGGGGATGGCTCGGTCGTGGTGAATTTGTTTACACCGACAACCGTGGTTTCACCGGCTTCGATCCGGTTCAGGCGCTCGGCGTTGGATTCCACGAGGCGAGATTTCATGTATTCAATGGAAGAAATGGCGCCGCCCATGCTGTCTAGATTGGCAAGCTCGGCGCGGGCGCCGTTTTTGAGTTCCTCGACCTTGGCATCGACGACCGGATTCTGGTCAAACAGATCATCATATTCCAGCAGGTCCGTTTCGAAGGCGAGGATTTGCTGCATCCGCATAGACCATTGCTGATCCCAGGGGCGGGGCAGGCCGAGTGCTTCGTTCCAAGCCGGGAGTTGGACCGCCCGAGCGCGCGCGTTTTTTGACAAGGTTACGGCCAACATCTCGATTAGGATGCGATAGACGTTATTCTCCGGCTGTTGTTCAGTCAGCCCCAGCGAGTTGACCTGAACGCCATACCGAAAACGGCGCATCTTGGCATCAGCTACGCCATAGCGTTTTTCGCAAATTTCGTCCCAGAGATCGACAAATGCCCGCATTTTGCACATTTCGGTCACGAACCGAATGCCCGCGTTCACGAAGAAAGAAATACGTCCGACCAGCGCCGGGAAATCCTCGGCGGGAACGCGTGGTCGGAGTTCATCCAGCACCGCAATTGCGGTGGCCAGCGCAAAGGCCAGTTCCTGCTCCGGCGTCGCGCCTGCCTCTTGCAGGTGATAGGAACACACGTTCATTGGGTTCCATTTCGGCACGTTGGTGTAGCAAAACTCGGCTACGTCCGCGATCATCTTGAGCGATGGCTTGGGTGGGCAGACATAGGTGCCGCGGCTAAGATACTCTTTGATAAGATCGTTCTGCACGGTGCCTTGCAGTTTTCTGACATCTGCGCCCTGTTCTTCGGCGGCCGCGATATAGAGTGCCAACAGCCACGGGGCCGTGGCGTTGATCGTCATCGAGGTGTTCATCTGTTCCAGCGGGATCTGGTCAAACAGCGTCCGCATGTCACCGAGATGGCAGACGGGAACGCCGACTTTGCCGACTTCGCCGCGCGCCAGAGTATGATCGCTGTCATATCCGGTCTGGGTTGGCAGGTCGAAGGCGACTGAAAGACCGGTCTGTCCTTTGGCAAGGTTGCTGCGATAAAGCGCGTTGCTTGCCTCGGCGGTAGAGTGGCCAGCATATGTCCGGATTAGCCAGGGGCGGTCTTTCTGCGTCATGTCGGGCCTCGATGTTGCTCGAAGAAATTTTATTGCGTGTGAGCTTTCTAAACAGAAATTTTCGACCGATGTCAATTCGCTGCGTTGCGGCAAAGACATCTAGTCTACAATGGATCGCTGCATCTGGGTACTTGTCCGAAAGTTCATCAAATGTTGCCGTCGCGATCACGCGGGTCCAGTGCAAACTTTGAATCAACGTTGGTTCCAATGGAGTCGAGTGCCCGTGTCTTGGGCCAAATGGTGCGCCCGAGCTTGCCGCAAAACGCCTGCCAGAACAGCTGCGCCGCCAGTGAGCGTTCATGCGGGTGGAAACCCTGTGTTACTTCGACATAGGTAGAGTAGTGGTTTGCTGTCATGAAAGAGATATTTACCTTGGTGGTGCGACTTGCAAGGATCAGCCATGACGACAAGCATTGAACTTCCGTTTTGGCTGCTGCTGCTGATCCTCGGTTTCGCTGTGATCGCGGCGTTGGACAAGGTCATGATCCCATCCGTGCGCTGGTTTTTCCGACGCAGGCTGGAGCGCGTGGTTGCGCGGCTGAACACACGGCTGGAACGCCCGATCCAGCCCTTCAAGCTGGCCCGGCGACACGACATGATCCAACGCCTGATCTATGACCCTCAGGTCAGTCAGGCCGTGGCAGACCACGCACGTACGCAAGGCGTGCCAGAGAGCGTCGCCTTTGAAGAGGCCAGTCGATACGCACGCGAGATTGTACCCTCGTTCTCGGCATCGGCCTATTTTGGTTTTGCAATCCGAGCTGCCCGGCTTTTGTCAAATGCGCTTTACCGGGTAAGATTGGGGCATCACGATGAAGCTGCTCTGAAGGGGATTGATCCTGAGGCAACGGTGGTCTTTGTGATGAACCATCGCAGCAACATGGACTATGTGCTCGTCACCTATCTGGCTGCCGAAAGATCGGCGCTGTCTTATGCCGTTGGCGAATGGGCGCAGGTCTGGCCGTTGAGCGGGTTGATCCGGGCAATGGGGGCGTATTTCATCCGCCGGAAATCCCGCAACGAATTGTATCGCAAAGTTTTGGCGCGTTATGTCAGGCTTGCGACGGATGCGGGGGTCACCCAAGCGATGTTTCCGGAAGGCGGGTTGAGCCAATCCGGCGCGCTGATGCCGCCAAAGCTCGGGTTATTAAAATATATCGTTGATGATTTTGATCCGGAGGGGCGGGATGTGGTGTTTGTCCCGGTCGCACTGAATTATGACAGGGTATTGGAGGATCGTATTCTGGTTGCTGCAGCGCATGATCCCAAGGGGCGGTTTAATGCCAAGATCGGCGTGGTCGCAGCGAAATCGGCCAAGCAGTTGTGGCTGCGCCTGATCGGGCGCTATCACCGTTTCGGGTATGCGGCCGTCAGTTTTGGTGAGCCTTTGTCGCTGCGAACTTTGCAGCTCCAGGTCGACGGGGATATAACGGTGCCGCTGGCCCGCACGTTGATCGCCAAGATCGGCGCGATCGTTCCAATGTTGCCTGTGCCAATCGTTGCGTGGTTGCTGATCGAAAGAGGGCCAATGACCCGCGCAGATGTCGAGATTGCGTTTGGGGCAATTCTGAGGAGGTACCCAGAGGCACATGTACATCTGCCGCGTGACAATCGCGATTATGGTGCCGAGGTCGGGCTACGCAATCTGCTTGAGCGCAAGATCCTGAGGCTCGACGGCGACCGATATCATGTGGAGCCTGATCAGATCGAGATTCTGAAATACTATGCCAACTCCATTCGTCATCTTATGCTCGACCAGACACCGCCTGATTCTGCACAAGCGAAGGGTGATGCTGCAACTGCAGGGTCATAAAATTACAAAATCAATGTAATTGGTGTTGCAATGTTGCGTGGCGCTTTCTATTCCCTTCTGACAGACGTGATTCTGCATTGCGGCAAAACAAATAAGACAGGAGGCCAGCATGGCTCTGGACACCAACAGCGACATTGCGCCCTACGAGGCACCTGAAAAAGATCTGTACGAGGTCGGTGAAATCCCGCCCTTGGGCTATGTACCAAAACAGATGTATGCATGGGCGATCCGCAAGGAGCGTCATGGCGAACCCGATACGGCGATGCTGCAGGAGGTCTTGGACGTCCCTGAACTGGACAGCCACGACGTTCTGGTTCTGGTGATGGCCGCTGGCGTTAATTACAATGGCGTCTGGGCCGCTTTGGGGAAACCGATCAGCCCGTTTGACGGACACAAGCAGCCCTATCATATTGCAGGATCGGATGCGTCGGGTATCGTCTGGGCGGTTGGCGACAAGGTCACCCGCTGGAAGGTCGGTGATGAAGTCGTGATTCACTGCAATCAGGATGATGGTGACGACGAGGAATGCAATGGCGGCGATCCGATGTTCTCGACGTCTCAGCGTATCTGGGGTTACGAGACACCGGATGGGTCGTTCAGCCAGTTCACGCGGGTACAATCGCAGCAGCTCATGCCGCGTCCCAAACACCTGACATGGGAAGAGAGCGCCTGTTATACACTGACGCTGGCGACGGCCTATCGGATGTTGTTTGGTCACCACCCGCACGAATTGAAACCAGGCCAGAACGTGCTGGTCTGGGGCGCGTCCGGCGGTTTGGGATCATATGCGATCCAGCTGATCAACACCGCAGGTGCCAATGCGATCGGCGTGATCTCGGATGAGGACAAGCGCGAGTTTGTGATGGACCTCGGGGCCAAGGGCGTCATCAACCGCAAGGACTTTAATTGCTGGGGGCAGATGCCCACCGTGAACACGCCTGAATATGGCGAATGGTTTAAGGAAGCGCGTAAGTTCGGCGCGGCGATCTGGGCGATCACCGGCAAGGGCAACAACGTCGATATAGTGTTCGAGCACCCCGGTGAGGCGACATTCCCGGTTTCGACCTTTGTCTGCAAAAAGGGCGGAATGGTTGTGATCTGTGCCGGGACGACGGGCTTTAACCTGACGTTTGACGTGCGCTATGTCTGGATGCACCAGAAGCGCATTCAGGGCAGCCACTTTGCCCACCTGAAGCAGGCCAGTTCTGCAAACAATCTGATGCTGGAACGGCGCCTGGACCCTTGCATGTCTGAGGTCTTCAACTGGAATGACTTGCCTGAAGCGCACATGAAAATGCTGCGTAACGAGCACAAGCCCGGCAACATGTCTGTTCTGGTGCAATCGCCAGTGACAGGCCTGAGAACGCTTGAAGAGGTGCTCGACGCGGGCAAGTAACTTTCAGCGTCTTCAAATCGAAAACAGTGACACCCGCGAATCGCCCTTTGGTGACGCGGGTGTTTTGCTTTCAAATTCCGGTTCTTTGAAATCAGAACCTTACAAATCGGTCCCTCGCTATTTTGGGGGGGTCCAAAGCTGCGAATTTCCTAACAAACCCGCGAATGGTAGTCTTACGTTAATTGTTCGTTAACCACTGCGGAGCGACTCTCATGACGCACAACGACTGGATACTGGACGTGTTGGCTGATCTCAAATCATTTGCTTCGGCAAATGGCCTTGGGGCCCTTGCGGAGCAACTGGATGATACCACGCTTATCGCAGCAGCCGAAATTTCGTCCCAAAAAGAAGAGGCGCGTTCGCAACTAAATGGTGAACCGATTCAATCTGGATCAAGTGCTGGAGGAATTGGACGCCACCAGCGAGCTTGAAGAGCTTCAGGGCATCATTGAGGCCTTGCGCGACGCGTTTCTCGTCGATCACATGGTCTATCACTGGGTTGATAGTGCGGGGGATCAATACGGCTGCGGAACATACTCGGATGAGTGGCGAGAGCGTTGGGTGTCCCAAAACTATCAACGTGTCGATCCGGTCATCCTCGGATGTTTCCAGCGGTTTCACCCGGTTGATTGGAAACGGTTGGATTGGTCGAGTAAGGCCGCGCGCCAATTCATGGTCGAAGCTCAGGAATACGGAGTGGGCAATCAGGGATTTTCAATTCCGATCCGCGGACCAAACGGCCAGTTCGCCCTGTATTCGGTCAGCCATAGTTGTGATGATGCGACCTGGGCAGAATTCACCGCAGAGAACAGCCGCGATCTTATCCTGATCGCCCATTTCTTCAATCGAAAGGCATTGGAATTCGAACCTGGCCGGCAACCGGAAAGCTCCAGCGCACTGTCCCCGCGCGAAGTGGATGCAATGACGTTGCTGGCGATGGGGTATAGCCGGGCGCAAACGGCAGAGACACTTTCCATATCGGAGCATACGCTCCGGGTTTACATAGAAAGCGCTAGATTCAAGCTCGGCGCGCTCAACACGACACATGCCGTTGCCCGCGCCATGAGCCGGGGTTTGATTGTGGTATGAAGAGCAAGAACGTGGCGATGACCCTACGTTAACCATTGTTGTCGTAAGCCTGAAGGCAGCCAGGACGACAAGGGGACACGATCATGCTGCGCTATATCTATGCAAACGACCTTCACAACTATCCCAAATTGCGTCGAACAATGTTTCGCGACCGGGCCGATCAATTCAAGACCCGGCTTGGATGGGACGTCGACGTTGACTGCGATGGCTACGAGATGGACGACTATGACCGACTGAACCCGCTCTATGTCATCTGGGAGCAATCGGATGGCAGTCATGGCGGCTCAATGCGGTTTCTTCCGACAACGGGGCGGGTCATGGTCAATGATGTTTTCGGTGATCTGACCGGTGACACCACGATATCAAGCCCGGTGATCTGGGAATGCACCCGCTTTTGCCTGTCACGAACCGCCGGCAGCAATGTCGCGGCGGCCTTGATGCTGGCGGGGGGCGAGATCATGACCGGGTTCGGCATTCTTCACTTTGTCGGTGTATTTGACGCCCGCATGGTGCGTATCTATCGCCTGATCGGATCTTCTCCCGAAGTGCTCGGCAGTGTTGGTGAGGGGCGCGAAAAGATCAGCGTCGGACTTTGGGAATTCTCCGACAAAGCCAAGGCTCAGATTGCCCGACGATCGGGAATTTCCGAAGAACTGTCACGGCTTTGGTTCGACCGGGCCTTTGGGCCGGCCGAGCATCGCCAGATGGCGCTTTCCGCCTGACGGATTTGGTACGATCCATCTGGTGAAGCGAGTTTCGCGACTGTAGGGTCGCGCTCATGACAGCGCTGAACCTCACCTATTCCGATGACCAGGCAACGGCCCACGATCGCGTCGCAGAAATGTTGCGCGGGGCTGGGGTCGATATTGACGATGGCACCACCATGCCGCCACGCGATGATGGCGCCGGTGTCATGGCGCTGGTCGGCAAGGCGGGGTCGGGCAAGACGCTGTTGCTCGCAGAGCTCTACAAGGAACTCGAGCGCGCGGGTGTTGATATCGTGTCCGGTGACTATGAGAGCCGGCGCGGCAGGAGCAAGCGGAGCCTCGCGATACTTGCTCCAACCAACAAGGCGGCCAGCGTCTTGCGGTTGCGCGGTGTTCCGGCGACAACGATTCACCGTATTCTATATTCGCCGGTTTATGACCCGGAGTACGAACGCATTGCCGAGTGGTTGGCCAACGACGGAGAGCGCCCCGAAATCGAAGGGCTGACCGATCAGGCCTTGGATCGGGCTGCCGCGTTCTATGCGGGCAACAAATCAATTCCCGGTGCGCTGGCGGCGGCAGGGCTGCGCGGGTCGGATTTCATTACGGGATGGAAACGCCGCGAGGATTCGCTTGATATCGGCTTTGTGGATGAATCCTCGATGCTGGATGACCGGCAGTTCGAAGACCTCAAGGACATATTTCCGACGCTGGTCCTGTTTGGTGATCCTGCGCAGCTTGCGCCGGTGAACCAATCCGGCAGCATGGTTTTCGATGCTTTCCCCGAAACGCGAAAATTGACCCTCCACCGGGTTCATCGACAGGATGCCGACAACCCAATTCTCGATCTCGCGCATGCCCTCGCGGATCCGCAACTGAGCTTTCAGGATTTCGAGACAATGATCGAGGAGACGGCCCGCCGGGACGAGCGGGTGGTTTGGGGGCAACGCGTCGAGGTTGATCTGATGGCCCGCAGCCCGGTTCTGGTCTGGCGCAATGCGACGCGAATCCGACTGATCAATGCGTTTCGGTCTGTCCATGGCGCACCCGAAGACGCACTCTTGGAGGGTGAACCCTTGATCTGCGATGGCATCGAGCTGCCGGCAAAGCACCGCAAACGGCGGCTGGATCTCGAGGCGCGCGGGCTGATCAAGGGAGCGCAGGTCGTTTATTTGGGGCTAGGCAAGAAGCCGGGCTTTTCGCGTTTGCATGTGATGGGTGCTGAAGATCCGCAAGTTAGTGCAGCGTCCATCGTCAAGATTGAAAAGCCGGACGAAGAAGAGCCATTCATTCCTTTCGCAGCACGCATGGGGGCGGCGTTCCTGCACGGTGCGGCGGTCACGATCCACAAGGCGCAGGGGTCGCAATGGGACACGGTTCAGGTGTTCGCGCCGGATTTGTTTGTCGCCGCGCGGATGGGGCGCATCGAAGCAGGTCAACCACTCTGGAAGCGTTTGGCCTATGTCGCGATTACGCGCGCTCAGCAGCGGTTGATCTGGGTGGTAAGAAATCGGTTGTCCAAACCGACTTATCCGCTGCGGGTTGATGATTTGCGAG
Organism: Sedimentitalea sp.; assembly: GCF_039973035.1. Taxonomy (NCBI): domain Bacteria; kingdom Pseudomonadati; phylum Pseudomonadota; class Alphaproteobacteria; order Rhodobacterales; family Paracoccaceae; genus Sedimentitalea; species Sedimentitalea sp. The sequence goes on along the minus strand of NZ_JBDWLR010000012.1, from coordinate 101,717 downwards.
GCACACCTGTCGCGCCGCTAACGCTTGAGGTGGAAGAACAATGAAATCAATATTAGTCACCGGCGCCAGCAGCGGGATTGGGCGAGCGACAGCCGAATTGTTTCTGGAGCAGGGGTGACAGGTCGGCGTTCTGGCACGTCGCGCAGCTCCGCTCCAGGAAATCGCGGAGCAGCACACCCACGCGGTCCCACTGGTTGCGGATGTCACCGACGTCGATGCCGTTGATGCGGCGTTCCGATCATTTCTGAACCAAGCAGGGCATCTGGACGTGCTCTTTAACAATGCGGGTGTCTTTACGCCGGGTGGCACCATCGACGAGATCGCGATCGAGGATTGGTATCGCTCGGTCAGTGTGAATCTGAACGGGATGTTCCTGTGCGCGCGTGCGGCCTTTGCGGCGATGCGGCAACAGACGCCACAGGGCGGACGCATCATCAACAACGGCTCTATTGCTGCCCATGTGCCACGCCCGAATTCGATTGCCTATTCAGCGACAAAACATGCGATCACCGGTCTGACACGCAGCCTGTCATTGGACGGGCGTCCGTTCGACATTGCTTGTGGTCAGATTGATATCGGCAACGCCCTGACGCCGATGGTCGAGGCATTGAACCAGAAGAAGCTTTCCGCCACTCCGGATGCTGAACCCGATTACACCATGGATGTGGGCGACGCGGCGGCATCCGTTCTACATATGGCCGGGCTGCCGCTGAATGCAAACGTGCAGTTCATGACAGTGATGGCGACCAAGATGCCCCATATCGGGCGCGGTTAGCCTTAACTGCGGAGTAGGCGGAACGCGGCAGACGCGCCCCAGCCGGCGGCGATGGCAATGGCCAGAGACAGGATGCCGTACCAGAAAGGTTGCTCGCGTGAGAGCGTGAACAGCCACCGTTCCAACCCGACCTTTTGCACCGCGATCGATGTTTCATAGCTGGAGACAACCTTGCCGTCACGCGTAAGAAAGATGCGCGTGGCATAGTTGCCTTCGGTTAGATTGGAGGGCATTTCGATTGCGGTCCGGAACAGGGTTTGCTGATCCAGCGCGACGCCGTTTTCGAGTGTCTGATAGAGATCGGCATCGCGTCGAATGCGGATCACGGCGTCGGTAAACAAGGCGGCGTTTTCGATGTTGTCGGGGGCGCCGACGGACCGGATGGCCCGATCGATGGTCACCTTGTGGCGCAGGTCTTCGGTTTCGCTCAGCACCTCGGCGAGCGGTGCCGTTGTGGCAACAGCATAAAAACTCGGTGCGCGATCAACTTCGACCGCGTCGGTGTTCACCCAGATCGCAAATAGTTTGGATTTGCGGCGCACAATCACCGGTTCCGAAGGTCCGGTGATTGTGATGACGACCTCCAATGGCGATCCCTCTGGTATCGGGGTTTCGCGTTTGACGGCGCCGAATATCAGGATCTCGGATCCATCAAAGCTCGTCGTGATGGCAACCTTGTCTTTGCTGAGGCCCAGGACGACCTCTTCGGCTGCGCTGGCGAACGGTACGAGTAGGAGAAGGAGCGGCCACAGAACGCGCATGTTCAGGACCCCTCCACAGCGGCCAGAGAATAAAGCTCTCTGGGTTGCAGCAAAAGTTCCAGTGCCAGCTTGCCGCACACCGCCAAGACCATGATTGCAAGCAGGATGCGCAATTGTTCAGCCTTCATGCGAAGCCCGATCTGGGTGCCAAGTTGCGCCCCGATCACCCCGCCGATCAGCAAGAGCAACGCCAGCACGACGTCCACGGTAAAGTTCGTGGTTGCGTGCAGCATGGTGGTAAAGGCGGTCACGAAAATGATCTGGAACAGGGACGTTCCCACCACAACCTTGGTTGGCATGCCGAGGATATAGATCATCGCCGGGACCATGATAAACCCGCCGCCGACGCCCATGATAGCGGCGAGAATACCCACCACCAGTCCGACACCCAACGGCGGTATTACCGAAATATAGAGCCCCGAGGTGCGGAACCTCATCTTGAACGGAAGCGCATGCACCCAGGTGCGCTGGCGGCGCACAAATGGTGTCTTGCCACCCGCCTTGCGGCTTTTCCGAATGGCGTTCAGGCTTTCGATGAACATCAGCGCCCCGATGATCCCCAGAAACACCACATAGCAAAGGTTCACCAAGAGATCGACTTGCCCTATGCTCTTTAGATAGTTGAACACCCCAATGCCCAGTCCAGCCCCGAACAGACCGCCGACCAGCAGAACGGTTCCCATTTTCAGGTCGACGGTTCGCCTTCGAAAATGCGCCAGTACCCCTGAAATCGATGAGGCAACGATCTGGTTTGCCCCTGTCGCAACGGCGACGGCCGGGGGGATGCCGATGAAGAACAGCAGGGGGGTCAGGATGAAACCGCCGCCAACGCCAAACATGCCCGACAGAATGCCGACCAGACCTCCCAAACCCAGAACGAGAAAAATGTTTACGGAGACTTCGGCAATGGGGAGATAGACCTGCATGATATTTGTTAGCTCTGTCCGCCCGTCAAAAGCAACCTTGGATGCTGCTACGCAGCGCTAATAAACCCCGAGAGCAGCATTTTCGGTGTCTTCGGACTATCTTTCCTTGACGTAGGGTTCTCCACCAGCTCTTGGCGGAATTGCCTTGCCGACAAAACCGGCAAGAATCACCACCGTCAGAATGTAGGGCAGGGCATCCATCACCTGCACCGGTATCACAACGCCACCAAGATCGATGTTCTGATAGCGCAGCGCGACAGCCTGCAGGAACCCGAACAAGAGGCAGGCCCACATGGCGTGCCAGGGCCGCCATTTGGCAAAGATCAGGGCTGCAAGGGCGATGAACCCACGCCCGGCAGTCATTTCCTTGACGAACCCAGCTTGCAGAGCCGTGGCAAGATAGGCACCGGCAATGCCGCACAGCACGCCGCAGATCGCGACGGCTGCGTAGCGCAGGCCGACGACAGATACACCGGCCGTGTCCACCGCGGCGGGGTTTTCGCCAACAGCCCGCAGGCGCAGACCAAACCGGGTGCGATAGAGGACCCACCAAGTCGCAGGCACGGCGAGGAAGGCAACGTAGACCAAGATCGAGTGGCCTGAGAGCAGTTCAGAATACATCGGACCGAGGAACGGCACGCTGGCAACGACATCCGCAAATGGCAGCGTGAGCGGCTCGAACCGGCCCCCGCCCATCAGCGAGGGGGTTCGCCCGCCTTGGCCAAACCAGTCCTGCGCGATCAGGACAGTCATGCCTGCCGCAAGGAAATTGATCGCAACGCCAGAGATCAGTTGGTTGCCGCGAAAGGTGATCGACGCAAGGCCATGGAGTGCCGCCAGCACCAGTGAGGCCGCGATACCGGCACAAAGCCCGAGCCAGACCGACCCGGATACGGCCGCAATCGCGGCCGAAAAGAACGCCGCGGCCAGCATTTTGCCTTCTAGGCCGATGTCAAAAATGCCCGCTCGCTCGGAAAACAGCCCGGCGAGGCAGGCCAATAGCAGCGGGGTGCCGAGACGGACCGTGCTGTCGAGAACCTGAATGATCGTCAGAAAATCCATCATCCGTTCCTCTTGCGCAGCCGCAGGAAAACACGCTCAACCGGCATTCGTACCATATTGTCCAGCGCGCCGGTGAACAGGATGACCAGTGCCTGAATGACCACGATCAATTCGCGTGGGATGGATGTCCACAGGGCCAGTTCCGCCCCGCCCTGATAGAGAAATCCGAACAAAATGGCGGCAAGGAATACGCCGAATGGGTGGCTGCGGCCCATCAGCGCCACGGCGATGCCGATGAATCCGGCACCTTCTGTCGCGTTCAGAACCAGTCGTTCGGCCTCGCCCATCACGTTGTTGATTGCCATCATTCCAGCCAGCCCGCCCGAGATCAGCATCGCGATCATGGTGATGCGAAACGGCGAGATCCCGGCATAGAGCGCACCGGTTTCCGAAAAGCCATAGGCCCTGATTTCATACCCCAGACGCGTCCGCCAGATCAGCAACCAGACAGCTACGCAGGCGGCAAGCGCGACGAAGAAGGTGATATTGGCCGGCGCTCCGCGAAAGAGAGCCGTCTCAGCGGTCGAAAACATGTCCTGAAACGACGGCAGATGCACCGCCTCAGGGAAACGTGCGGTGGCCGGGTCCATCGCGCCTTTTGGGCGCATCACATTGACCAGCGCATAGTTGAGCACGGCGGCGGCGATGAAATTGAACATGATCGTGGTGATCACGATATGACTGCCGCGTCGCGCTTGCAGATATGCGGGGATCGCGGCCCAGGCGGCACCAAAAAGGGCGGCCGCGACTGACGCAAAGATCAATGCCAGCGTCCAATGTGGCCACGGGATATAGAGGCAGGCAATCGCCACGCCCAGCCCGCCCAGCATCGCCTGACCTTCGCCGCCGATGTTGAATAGCTTGGCGTGAAAGGCGACCGACACCGCCAGTCCTGTGAACATGAAGTTGGTGGCGTAATAGAGCGTATAGCCCCAGCCATAGGTCGAACCCAACGCCCCCTTGACCATCAGACTGACGGCGGCGACGGGGTCCTCACCGATGCCGATGATGACCAAGGCCGAAAGGATCGCCGCCAGGAACAGCGAGATCAGCGGGATCAGAACCACATCGGCCCATTTCGGCATCACGTCCATGTTACGCGGCCTCCCCGGATACACCGGCCATCAAAAGGCCCAGCTCTTTTTCATCGGTTTCGTCCGGCAATCGCTCGCCCATGATATGCCCGTCAAACATCACCGCGATGCGGTCTGACAGCGAGAATATCTCTTCCAGTTCGACCGAGACCAGCAAGATTGCCTTGCCCTGATCGCGCAGCGCGACGATCTGTTTGTGGATGAATTCGATCGCGCCGATATCCACGCCCCGTGTGGGCTGTCCGACCAGCAGCAACTCGGGGTTGCGTTCGATTTCGCGCGCCACCACGATTTTTTGCTGGTTGCCGCCGCTGAAATTCTTGGCGGCCAGCCATGGATCCGGCGGGCGCACATCGAACCGTTCCATCTTGGCCTCGGTATCGGCACGCAGAGTCGCGTTGTCCATCAACATGCCACGGCGATAGATGTCATCGCGATGATAGCCAAACGCGACGTTCTCCCACGCGTGGAATTCCATGATCAACCCTTCGCGCTGTCGGTCTTCGGGCACATGCGCGATCTGCTGGTCGCGACGTGCCTGACCATCAGAGCCTTGGCCTGACAAGGCCAGTGGCGCGCCATTGACCCGAATTGTGCCGGCCCCGGTACGCATGCCGCCCAACACCTCGAGCAGTTCCGACTGGCCGTTGCCCGCGACCCCGGCAATGCCGAGGATCTCGCCGGCGCGCACGGTCAGGTCGATGCCTTTGACCCGCTCCACACCCTTGTCATCGACCACTTTCAGGTTCTCGATTTCCAGGATCGGTTCGCCGGGCTTGGCGGGCACTTTGTCTACTTGCAGCAGAACCTTGCGCCCGACCATCAGCTCTGCCAGATGCTCGGGGCTGGTTTCCGACGTCTTGACCGTGGCCGTCATCTCGCCGCGCCGCATGACGCTGACCGTATCGGTCGCTTCCATGATCTCGCGCAGCTTGTGGGTGATCAGGATGATAGTCTTGCCCTCGTCCTTCAGGCGGTGAAGGATGCGGAACAGCTGGTCGGCCTCGGCGGGGGTCAGCACGCCGGTCGGCTCATCAAGAATCAGGATCTCGGCCTGCCGATACAGTGCCTTGAGGATCTCGACCCTCTGTTGCTTGCCAACGCCAATATCTTCGACCCGGGCATCAGGATCGACGTTCAGCCCATATTCTTTCTCAAGCTCGATCAGCTCTTTGCGCGCCTTGTTCAATGAGGGCATCAGCAGGCGGCCATCTTCGGCACCCAGCACGATGTTTTCCAGAACGGTAAAGTTCTGGACCAGCTTGAAGTGTTGAAAAACCATGCCGATGCCAGCGGCGATCGCAGCCTGACTGTCGGGTATCTGTGTCTTGGTACCTGAAATGAAAATCTCGCCTTTGTCGGCTTTGTAAAAGCCGTAGAGAATGCTCATCAGTGTCGATTTGCCCGCGCCGTTTTCGCCGATGATCCCGTGGATCGTGCCCGGCATGACGCGGATGGAAATGTCTTTGTTGGCCTGAACCGGCCCAAACGCCTTGGAGATCCCGCGCAGCTCAATTGCCGGGGGGGGGGCGGCAGCTTCCTGCCGCCCCGAGTTCTTATCCACCGCCATGCTCAGAAGCTCAGGGCAGGGCAGGTATCGTTTTCGTAATAGCTGACCACGTCAATTTCGCCGTCGATGATCTTTTGCCGTGCTTCATCCACCGTTGCCTTCATCTCGTCGGTGACCAGATCGGCGTTGTTCTCATCCAGCGCATAGCCCACACCGTTTTCGGACAGGCCGAGCGTGAACACGCCGGTTTCCACATCAGTTCCAGCTTTCATCGCATCGTAAACAGCAACATCCACCCGCTTGAGCATCGAGGTCAGAACCTTGCCCGGATGCAGGTGGTTCTGGTTGCTGTCGACACCGATTGACAGGATGCCTTCATCCGCAGCCGTTTGCAGAACACCGACACCGGTGCCGCCCGCTGCGGCATAGATCACATCCGCGCCCTGGCTGATCTGCGCCTTGGTCAACTCGCTGCCCTTAACCGGATCGTTCCAAGCCGCTGGTGTAGTGCCGGTCATGTTTGCAACGATATTGATGTCCGGGTTGACCGCCTTGGCGCCCTGCGCATACCCGCAGCCGAAATGCCGGATCAGCGGCACGTCCATGCCGCCGACGAACCCGACGGTGCCGGTTTCACTTGCCAGCGCCGCCATCATGCCAACGAGATACGACCCTTCATGCTCGGCAAAGGCGACCTGACGCAGGTTGGCCACGTCCAGCCAGCTCACGTCAATCACGACGAATTTGGTATCGGGATAGTCCGGCGCAACGGTGCTGAGCGGGTCAGCCATGGCAAAGCCCATGGTGATCACCGGGTTGGCACCGGCCTCGGCAAAGCGGCGCAGCGCCTGTTCGCGTTGGGCTTCAGACTGGAGCTCGATTTCCAGGAACGAACCACCGGTTTCCTCGGCCCATTTTGTGGCACCGGCAAAGGCGGCTTCGTTAAAGGATTTGTCAAACTTGCCGCCCAGATCAAAGATGAGCGCGGGGTCTGCCAACGCAGCGCCTGCGGTCAGGGCCATGCTGGCAGCCGCACCCATCAAGGATTTCATTAGGGTCATGTGGGATCTCCCGGTTGTTTTATGTTTTGGGGCCGTCAGGATCATGATTTGCGGCCCGGGTTCGTGCGTCGTAGAGTTGTGACACGAATTAGGCCGCAGGCGCGACACGGGGTCAACCGTTTTCCTGATATCTCAAAAGGATTTGGGCGGTTAACATAGGGAGAGGTTGCGTGACATCAGGATTGCATCACAGGCGGCCGCATCCGGGCGCGGGTAATATTCGGTCCGGGTTCCGCTCTGCACATATCCGCAGGCCATATAGAGTGCGATGGCCGGATGGTTGTCGGCAGCAACGTCCAGAAATGCCTGTGCTGCACCAAGGGCGCGTGCAGTGTCGTGCCAGAGTGACATGCAGGCCAGTGCACGGCCCTGTCTTTGGCCATCAGGATGGGTGGCGATGGTCAAAAGCTCGGCCTCATCTGCGATCACGCGAAACAGGGCAAAGCACTCGGCGTTGCCTGCCGCGTGACAAAAGCGCTGATCCAACAGGCTTGCGAATTCTTCGGCGCTCCACGGACGAGCCTGCGTAAATGCGGCTGCGTGGGTGGTTGCCATGTCGGCTGGCGTTATCAATCCAGCAACACCGGCGGCACATCGCTTGACGGGGCCGCATCCGCCGCGCGGGCATAGAGCGGAGCAGGTGGCGCGATTGTGGTCTGCCAGTTTGCCGCGGTGATCCAGGCAATTGCCTCTGCCAGCCGTTTGGGGCTGCTTTCGGCGCGCAAGGGCCGGCCGGCGATGTCCTCGGCCTCGACCTTTGGCATCAGGCGCGGCATCGAACAGGAATCGGTGGAATCGCAGAGATAGACCTGATCGCGTGGGGCAGGGATGGCGACGACACTGTTCGGCGCGAGCCAGCCTCGGGCCTGACAGCCATTCACACCCACAGCCGGAATGTTCAGCCCAAGCGCCAGCCCCCGCGCGGCAGATACCGCAATGCGGATGCCGGTGAAATTGCCGGGGCCAACCCCGACCCCGATTGCCGTCAGATCAGGCCAGTCGACGCCCCCTTCGGAGAGGACCTCTTGCAGCAGGGGCATCAGCCGTTCGGCCTGTCCGCGTTGCATCGTTTCGAGTCGGTTGACGGTGATCCGCCCACCCGACAGCAATGCGGCCGCGCAATGCGCGGCCGATGTATCAAATGCCAGAAATACCCGGTCAGACGGCAACCGGGCGTACCTCGGTCACTTCGGGGATATAATGGCGCAGCAGGTTCTCGATGCCCATTTTTAGGGTCAGTGTCGATGACGGGCAGCCTGCGCAGGCGCCTTGCATGTGGAGATACACGACGCCACGCTCAAAACCGTGAAAGGTGATGTCGCCACCATCCTGTGCCACGGCCGGACGCACGCGGCTGTCCAGAAGGTCCTTGATCTGGTCGACGACCTCAGAGTCCTCACCGCTGTGTTCCGCGTGGCCTGATGCCGCCTGTTCACCACTGTCGATGACGGGCTGACCGGATTGGAAATGCTCCATCACGGCACCAAGGATCGCAGGCTTCACATGATCCCACTCGACACCATCGTCCTTGGTGACTGTGACAAAATCATTGCCAAAGAACACACCGGTGACGCCCTGCACGGCAAAAATGCGCTGTGCCAGTGGCGATTTCCCGGCCGTTTCGGCAGATGGGAAATCAGCCGTTCCTGCGTCCAGCACGGTCTGACCCGGCAAGAATTTCAGCGTGGCGGGGTTTGGTGTGGATTCAGTCTGGATGAACATGGCGTGGCTCCGGTTGTGTCTATTGGATATGCGCCCGGGGCGAGATCAAGTCAAGGTTTGGAATGGTTCTAAATTGCGTGCGGCACGCGAATCTCCATTCGCGGAAACCAAAACGATCAGGTAATGGCTTCCAGTTTTTCCTTACTCAGATCGCCGGGCACGATGGTAATCGGAATCGGCAGGGACCCGGAGGATCGCGCCATCTGCGACACCAGCGGACCGGGGCCTTTCTTGTCGGTGCCTGCACCCAGGACAAGTACGCCGATTTCGGGGTCCTCTTTGACCTGGGCAATGATCTCTGGCACGGCTTCGCCCTCGCGGATCACAAGCTCGGGGTCGACACCCTGACGGTCACGCATCCATTTTGCAAAGACCTCGAAATGGGCTTGGATCCGCTCGCGGGACTCTTCACGCATCACTTCACCGACGCCGATCCAGTGATTGAATTCGTCCGGGGGAATGACCGACAGTATGGCCACCCCTCCGCCGGTATGCGCAGCACGCATCGCCGCAAAACGCATCGCGTTCAGGCATTCGCGGCTGTCATCCAATACCACAAGAAACTTGCGCATCGCGATATTCTCCCTTGGTGGCGATCATGACTCAGCGGGGATGCTCTGGCAATCCGCTAGGTTGCGGCGTTTGAGGCCGCCCAATCCCAGTACATGTCGCGTAAGCGCTGTGCCATCGGGCCGGCCTGATATTGTGTGTCGTCAAAGGCGGTCACCGGTGTGATCTTGGACATGTTACCGGTCATGAACACCTCGTCCGCCTCAGTGAAATCCTCAAAGCTGAGGATGGTTTCATGAACCGGGACACTGTCGGCCTTGAGGTTGGTGATGTGGCGCGCACGGGTGATCCCGGCAAGGAATGTCCCGTTCGGGATCGGGGTGAAGACCTCTCCGTCACGCACCATAAAGATGTTCGCCGTCGCGGTTTCCGCCACGTTGCCCATCACGTCAGCGACGAGGGCATTGGAGTACCCCTTGCTGCGTGCTTCGACCAGCATGCGAGCGTTGTTGGGATATAGACAGCCGGCCTTGGCGTTGACCACCGCGTCCTCCAGAACCGGGCGGCGAAACCGCGTGCGGGTCAGGGTTGCGGTGGCACTTGGCGCGGCGAACGGGATTTCCTCAAGGCAGATCGCGAATCCGGTCTTTTCGGCAAGCGGCACGATCGCTGTCACGTCGCCATCAATTCCCCAGTACATTGGGCGGATATAGACGGCGGCATCCTTTGGATATGCGGCCAGACCTTCGCGGACAACTGCGACCATGTCCTCGGTAGTGACGGTTGGGGTCAGCATCAACGCCTGCGCAGAGCGGTTCACACGTTCGCAATGGGCATAGAGATCAGGTGTCAGACCGTTGACCATCCGGGCCCCGTCAAACACGCTGCTGCCCAACCACGTACCGTGATCGGCAGCCCGCATGATCGGTACATCACCATCATGCCAAGTGCCATTGAAATAGGTTCGGATATTGCTGCCGGTCGCCATGTCTTTTTGAGTCCTCTGTTCAGCGCGGACCCTAGGCTCGCTCTGAACGGGCGTCCAGACCCTTATACCCGACAGTTTGCTCGCAATAGGTTATGCGCTGAATGCATAGCGGCAAGACCGCGATGGCCGTGGTTATCGCTAACGGCCACTCATAGATCCCCCTCATGAAACGAACCGGCGGCGCGTTGAAGCAACGATGACTGCCAATATGAAGGACTAACTAGATGACTTATGCACATACTTCGACCCTCGAAGGGTTTGGGCTGAGAGCCCGTTTCCGTGATTTCGTTGCCGCGATCAAAATCGCACGCGCGCGTCGCGCGGCATTCGACCGCGCCTACAGCGAATTGCAGACCATGGATGACCGCGAGTTGAGAGACCTCGGGCTGAGCCGCTCGGATTTTGTTTATCTCGCCGAAGCGGAAGCCAACAAGGTGGTGCCTCACTGAGGAAACTCTGTCTGAACTGGGCACATCTCAAGGGATGACTTTGGCGCACAGGAGACTTGCTGCGTTAACATCGGAATCCAAAGTCCAGGAGACGTGCGCAACATCACGACTTGATCCGTTCGCGCTCCTCGCCTATACGCCCCCGGTGGACTGACACAGCCCGCACGACTCAGACATGAAACGCCGCGTTTGACCGCTCCCGTCGCTGGGGGTCATTTCCGGCAAAAGGAGAAGCGACATGAAATTGCATGAACTGCGCGATAACGAAGGCGCAACCAAGAAACGCAAGCGCGTTGGCCGTGGTCCTGGCTCCGGCACCGGTAAAACTGGTGGCCGTGGTATCAAAGGTCAGAAATCCCGTTCGGGTGTGGCGATCAACGGCTACGAAGGCGGCCAGATGCCGCTCTACCAACGTTTGCCAAAGCGCGGGTTTAACAAACCGAACCGCAAGTCTTTTGCTGTGGTGAACCTGGGTCTGATCCAGAAATTCATCGACGCCAAGAAACTCGACGCGGGCGCCGCGATCACCGAAGACGCGCTGATTGCCAGCGGTCTGGTGCGTCGCAAACTTGACGGTATCCGGGTTCTCGCCAAGGGCGATTTCACCTCCAAGGTGACGCTCGAAGTGACCGGCGCAAGCAAGTCGGCCGTTGAAGCGGTCGAGAAAGCGGGCGGCTTGCTGACTGTCACGAAAGCGACTGCAGCAGAATAACGGGTTGTGAGCGGCGCATATGCCGCTTACATAAACCTCAGTTTTCCAAAACGCCGCCCGAGCCGGAAAACGGCCACGGGCGGCGTTGTCATAAAAGAGACCCCATTCATGGTATCAGCAGCAGAGCAAATGGCGGCAAACACAAGTTGGTCCGCGCTCGGCAAAGCGACGGATCTTCGGAACCGCATCCTGTTCACCCTCGGGCTTTTGATCGTCTATCGCCTCGGTACGTACATACCGGTTCCTGGCATTGATGGTCTTGCGCTTCGTCAGTTCATGGAACAGGCGGGCCAGGGCATCGGCGGCATGGTGTCGATGTTTACCGGCGGCGCTCTGGGACGAATGGGGATTTTTGCTCTCGGGATCATGCCCTATATCAGCGCCTCGATCATCGTGCAGCTGATGACCGCGATGGTGCCACAGCTCGAACAGCTCAAGAAAGAGGGCGAGCAGGGCCGCAAGAAAATCAACCAGTATACCCGCTATGGTACGGTGCTTTTGGCGACGGTACAGGCCTATGGCCTTGCAGTGTCGCTGGAATCCGGTGAACTGGCGCATGATCCGGGCCTGTTCTTCCGCATGTCCACAATGATCACGCTGGTCGGGGGCACCATGTTCCTGATGTGGTTGGGTGAGCAGATCACGGCGCGCGGCATCGGTAACGGCATCTCGCTTATCATCTTTGTCGGCATCGTTGCCGAAATCCCAGCTGCCATTGCGCAATTCCTGGCAAGCGGTCGCTCCGGTGCGGTCAGCCCGGCGGTTATCGTCGGTGTGATTGTGATGATCATGGTGGTGATCACCTTTGTGGTGTTCATGGAACGCGCCTTGCGCAAGATCCACATTCAGTACCCGCGCCGTCAGGTCGGGATGAAAGTCTATGACGGTGGTTCTTCGCACCTGCCGGTCAAGGTCAATCCCGCCGGTGTGATCCCCGCGATCTTTGCCAGTTCGCTGCTGTTGCTGCCAGTTACGATCTCGACCTTCTCGCAAGGGTCGGCAAGCGGTCCGGTGATGTCGTGGCTGCTCGCGAACTTTGGACCGGGTCAGCCGCTCTATCTGTTGTTTTTCGTCTCGATGATCGTGTTCTTCGCCTATTTCTACACGTTCAACGTCTCGTTCAAACCGGATGATGTCGCCGACAACCTCAAGAACCAGAATGGCTTTGTGCCTGGCATCCGCCCCGGCAAAAAGACGGCTGAATATCTTGAATATGTCGTGAACCGGGTTCTGGTCATCGGTTCGGCCTATCTGGCCGCTGTCTGCCTGCTGCCCGAAATTCTGCGCGCGCAGTTTGCCATTCCGTTCTACTTTGGCGGCACCTCGTTGCTGATTGTGGTCAGCGTGACTATGGATACGATCCAGCAGGCCCAGAGCCATCTTCTGGCGCACCAGTACGAAGGTCTGATTGAAAAATCGCAGCTGCGCGGACGTAGTGGCGGTAAGAAACGGAGCAAACGAGGACCCGCGCGCCGATGAACATCATTCTGCTTGGCCCGCCGGGAGCGGGCAAGGGCACCCAGGCCCGCCATCTGGTCGAAACCCGCGGCATGGTGCAGCTCAGCACTGGCGATATGTTGCGCGAAGCCAAGGACAGCGGCACCGAGATGGGTAAGATCGTCGCCGATGTGATGGCGCGCGGTGAATTGGTCACGGACGAGATCGTGATCGGCCTGATCCGGGAAAAGCTGGAAGCAGGTGAGGGGACAGGGTTCATCTTTGATGGCTTTCCCCGCACCCTCGCTCAGGCGGATGCGCTTGGAGAGTTGCTCAAGGCGACGGGTCAGACGCTGGATGCCGTGATCGAGATGCAGGTTGATGACGAAGCACTGGTGGCCCGCATCACCGCCCGCTCGACCTGTGGTGCCTGTGGTGAGGTTTATAATGACATAACCAAGCCCCAGCCTGCGGATGGTAAATGCTCCAACTGTGGCGCGTCCGATTTCAAGCGCCGTGCGGATGACAACGAAGACTCTCTGCGCACCCGGCTGATGGAATACTACAAGAAAACCTCGCCGCTGATTGGCTATTACTACGCCAAGGACATGCTGGCGACGGTGGACGGACTGGGCGAAATTGCCGAAGTTCAGAGCGCGATTGCGAAGGTACTGGACTAGAGACCAGAACACCGGCTTTGGACCTCGCGGGGTAGGGAGCACAAGCGCTGGTGCCCAAAGTTTCGGGATGATTTGCGGCGAATTTGCTGCCTGTTTTCGCAACAAGTTAATCAACGCTTGACGCCTCTTCGAAAACGCCATACCCACCCCCATCCCGCAAGGGAATCAATGGCGTGGAACGGATTCGCCGATCCACGCAGACCACCTCATAAGAATGCTGGGTCCAATGGCGACACTGCCACGGCCAAGCGTTGTGAAAAAAGGGTCCGGAACTACGGACCCGCAACGAAAAGGAAAGTGACACGTGGCACGTATTGCCGGCGTTAATATCCCGACTGCAAAGCGGGTTCCAATCGCCCTCACCTATATCACCGGAATTGGCAACACGACTGCCAAGGCTATCTGCGAAGGCGTCGGTATCGACATGGCCCGCCGGGTCAACGAACTGACCGACAGCGAAGTCCTGCAGATCCGTGAATACATCGATGCCAACCTCAGCGTCGAAGGTGACCTGCGTCGTGAAACGCAGATGAACATCAAGCGTCTGATGGACCTTGGCTGCTATCGCGGCCTGCGTCATCGCCGCAACCTGCCGGTTCGCGGTCAGCGTACCCACACCAATGCTCGCACCCGCAAAGGCCCCGCAAAGGCCATTGCTGGCAAGAAGAAATAAGGGGGCTGACTGATGGCACGCGAAAAAGTACGCGCGAAGAAAAAAGAGCGCAAGAACATCGCCGCCGGTGTGGCGCATGTGAACAGCAGCTTCAACAACACCAAGATCCTGATCTCGGACGTTCAAGGCAACGCGATCAGCTGGTCGTCTGCGGGCACCATGGGCTTCAAAGGGTCGCGTAAATCGACACCTTATGCTGCTCAGATGGCTGCCGAAGATGCTGGCAAAAAAGCTCAGGATCACGGCGTCAAGACGCTGGAAGTCGAAGTGCAGGGCCCTGGCTCTGGCCGTGAAAGCGCGCTGCGTGCGCTGGCCGCTGTCGGGTTCAACATCACGTCGATCCGCGATGTTACGCCGATGGCACACAACGGCTGCCGCCCACCAAAGCGCCGCCGCGTCTGATTACCCATACCAAGGCTGGGGCTGCGCGTTTTCGCACGGCCCCAGTTCGTCATTTTGAAACCTCGGGCGCCCGTATCTATCTGGACATGGGATACAGGCAGGAATGGAGGGACACATGATCCACAAGAATTGGGCAGAGCTGATCAAGCCAACCCAGCTGGACGTTAAACCGGGCAATGACCCGGCGCGTCAGGCGACGGTTGTTGCCGAGCCGCTGGAACGCGGTTTTGGTCTGACGCTGGGCAATGCCCTGCGCCGCATCCTGATGAGCAGCCTGCAAGGCGCGGCCATCTCGAGCGTTCAGATCGACAATGTTCTGCACGAGTTCTCCTCGGTTGCCGGTGTGCGTGAAGACGTCACCGACATCGTTCTGAACCTCAAGGGCGTCAGCCTGCGCATGGAAGTCGAAGGGCCCAAGCGCCTCTCGATCCAGGCAAAAGGTCCTGCGGTTGTAACCGCTGGCGACATCAGCGAAAGCGCCGGGATCGAGGTTCTGAACCGCGATCACGTGATCTGCCACCTCGACGATGGTGCCGATCTGTTCATGGAACTGACCGTGAATACCGGCAAAGGCTATGTCTCGGCTGAAAAGAACAAGCCCGAGGATGCACCCATCGGCCTGATCCCGATCGACGCGATCTATTCGCCGGTCAAAAAGGTCAGCTATGATGTGCAGCCGACTCGTGAAGGTCAGGTTCTGGACTATGACAAGCTGACCATGAAGGTCGAAACCGACGGATCGCTGACCCCGGATGATGCCGTGGCCTTTGCCGCGCGCATTCTGCAGGACCAGCTGTCGATTTTCGTCAACTTTGATGAACCTGAATCGGCTGGCCGTCAGGATGACGACGATGGTCTCGAGTTCAACCCGCTTCTGCTCAAGAAAGTGGACGAACTGGAACTCTCTGTTCGCTCGGCAAACTGCCTGAAGAACGACAACATCGTTTACATCGGCGACCTGATCCAGAAGACCGAAGCCGAAATGCTGCGCACGCCGAACTTTGGCCGCAAGTCCTTGAACGAAATCAAGGAAGTGCTGTCGGGCATGGGTCTGCACCTGGGCATGGACGTCGAAGACTGGCCACCAGACAACATCGAAGATCTGGCCAAGAAATTCGAAGACGCGTTTTAAGCGCGTCTTCACCACAATGCCCGCGCTTGCGGGGAAATCCGGGCAATACCGTCCCAACAGAGCCTCTGACACGCATCAGGGGCCGTACAAAGTATAAACCTGTAGAAGGATTTGGAAAATGCGTCACGCACGTGGTTACCGCCGCCTGAACCGTACACATGAGCACCGCAAAGCGCTGTTCTCGAACATGGCCGGCTCGCTCATCGAACATGAGCAGATCAAGACAACCTTGCCCAAGGCAAAAGAACTGCGCCCGATCATCGAAAAGATGATCACGCTGGCAAAACGCGGCGACGTTCACGCCCGCCGTCAGGCCTCTTCCAAGCTGAAGGAAGAACAGTACGTCGCAAAATTGTTCGATATCCTGGGCCCGCGCTACAAAGACCGCCAGGGCGGCTATGTGCGTGTTCTGAAAGCCGGCTTCCGTTATGGCGACATGGCGCCGATGGCAATCATCGAATTCGTCGATCGCGACCGCGATGCCAAGGGTGCTGCCGACAAGGCCCGCACCGCTGCCGCTGAGGCCGCTGAAGAATAAGCCGAACTTATATCGGTACTGAATTAGGGACTCCGCCTCGAAAGGGCGGGGTCCTTTTTGTTTGGATGATTGTCGGGATCTTAGTCCAGTTTAGCCAATGTTGCTTAATGCACGAACGTCGGCTCGTTCGCGTTTCAATAAAGGCGAGAGCCCTCATCGGCGGTATGATCTTTCTGCACTTCGTCGAGTGTTTGTTTTCTATCAACCGTGGCAATCACCCACTCGGCAAGCGTAGGCGCCGTCTTTCGTTTTGGCCAATGTTCCGGATGCCAAAGACGCGAGCGGATCAGCGACTTTGAACAATGCATGAAAGCTTCTTCCACTTCGACGACGAGGGCAAGCAAGGGCTCCCTTCCATTGATGGCGTGCCGTTTGCTAATCGCAGCGTCTTTTACGACACGGGCTTTACCGGCAATTCGCAATGTGTCCCCGTGTCCTGGGACAATGAACAAGAGCGCAACATTGGGGTCTTCGATCAGGTTCTGGAAGCCATCCACCCTATGATTGCCGAGTCTGTCCGGGATAATCAGAGTCTTGTCGTCGTAAACCTCGACAAACCCGGCGGGATCGCCTTTGGGTGAAACATCGATTAGTCCTTCGGACGCTTTGGTCGCGACAATCACAAACGGCGCTTGTTCAATGAACTTTCGGGCCACCTCATTTAGACTGTCACTCACCTTTAGGAAAGTGTTGGTAAAACCTTCGGTTGGTAAGAGTTCCCTTAGTCGTTCGAGAGTCTCAATCTGTTCGTCAACCTTAAGCACAACGGTCTCCTGACGACAATTTGAGCCAAGCCTAGGCGATGATAGCCATTTCTCAAAGCCGCAAATGGGAACGTGAATTCGAAAGCCAGCAGAGCCCCACACCGCTGGCACCTGAGCGTCTCTGCAACAAGCTGCGTAGACGAGAAGGGGTCGCACAACTCCTGACACTTGCAATCCAGTCAGGCGGGCCGCATATCCGGTACGGACAACAGACCGGAGCAACCATGATCCGCCTCGCATTTATCGCCCTTGTTTTTCTCACCGCGCCAGCCGCCATTGCGGAAACCCGCGTGCCGCAAAGCCAGGCCGAAATTTCGCTGGGTTTTGCACCGCTTGTGAAACGTGCCGCCCCGGCCGTGGTCAACATCTATGCCCGCCGGGTGGTCGAGGCGCGTCAGAATCCTTTTATGAATGACCCGTTCTTCAAGGATTTTTTTCGTGGCTTTGGCAATCCACAGCCGCGCGTACAGAACTCGTTGGGATCGGGCGTGATCCTGTCGGAGGACGGGATTGTCGTGTCCAACTATCACGTCGTCGGCATGGCGACCGATATCCGCGTCGTCCTGTCCGACCGCCGCGAATACGAAGCGCGGGTTTTGCTGGGCGATGAAGAAGCGGATGTGGCGATCCTGCAGCTTGAGGAGGCGGATGATCTGCCGTTCCTGACCTTGCGCGATTCTGATCATGTTGAGGTTGGGGAACTGGCGATGGCCATCGGCAACCCGTTTGGCATTGGGCAGACCGTGACCAGCGGTATCGTTTCGGGGTTGGCGCGATCCGGTGCCGCAACCGGTCAGGCGCGGGGGTATTTCATTCAAACCGACGCCGCGGTTAACCCCGGAAATTCGGGTGGCGCGCTGATTGATGTGAATGCAAATCTGATCGGTATCAACACCTCGATCCTCAGCCGTTCGGGCGGCTCCAACGGCATCGGGTTTGCGATTCCCGCCAACCTTGTCGCGGAATTTGTGCATCAGGCGCGTCAGGGCGCGGAACGGTTTGAGCGGCCCTGGGCGGGCATGTCGGGACAGCAGGTCAACTCCGATCTTGCGGAATCTCTGGGCTTGTCTGTTCCTGATGGCATCGTCATCACCGAACTGCACGAGGCCAGCCCCTTTACACAAGCAGGGCTGGGTGTTGGCGACGTGATCACCCATGTGGACAATCAGCCGGTGAACTCTCCGGCCGAAATGTTGTTCCGGATGACGGTCGCGGGCATTGGTCAGGACGCCAAAGTCACTTGGATGCACGATTCAGAGGAACGGCAAAGCACTGTCGCCATGGCGCCGGCCCCTGACGAACCTGAGTCGGACGAACGCAAGCTGAGCAAGTCCACGGTATTGCCGGACTTGACCGTGGCGCTGGCCAATCCGGCGGTCATTGCCCGCTTTGGGCTCCCTCTCAATACCGAAGGCGTGATCGTGACCGATCCCGGGCGGCTTGGCGCCCGGGTTGGCCTGAAAACCGGCGATTTGATCCGCACCATCAACCGAGACGAGATCGAGGTCAGCGCCGATGTTGAAGATGCGCTGACCCGTCCGGGGCGTAGTGTTCAACTGGACCTGATGCGACGCGGTCAGCGACTCAGCCTAAGGTTCCGGCTTTAACCCCGTGGCCGATCTGTTTGACACTGACGAACCTGCGCAGCCTGTCGCGCGAAACCGGCCTCTGGCGGATAGGTTGCGGCCAGCGTCGTTGGCCGAGGTCATCGGTCAGGAGCAGGTCCTTGGCCCAGACGCGCCATTGGGCGCGATGCTCGCGGCGGGCAGTCTCGGGAGCCTGATCCTGTGGGGGCCGCCGGGCGTTGGCAAGACGACGATCGCGCGGTTGCTTGCGGATGAAAGCGAGCTGCATTTTGTGCAGATCAGCGCCATTTTCACCGGCGTTCCGGAACTGCGCAAAGTGTTCGAGGCGGCGAAAATCCGGCGGCAGAACGGGCAGGGGACCCTGCTGTTCGTGGATGAGATTCACCGCTTCAACAAAGCCCAGCAAGACGGGTTCCTGCCGCATATGGAGGATGGCACGATCCTTCTGGTCGGGGCCACGACCGAAAATCCTTCATTTGAACTGAACGCGGCCTTGCTCAGCCGTGCGCAGGTCCTGGTCTTGGAACGCTTGTCACTTGCTGATCTGGAGCGTCTTACCCAGCGGGCGGAACAGGAACTGGATGGGGCGCTGCCCCTGACCACTGCAGCGCGGGATTCGTTGCAGGAGATGGCGGATGGCGATGGTCGTGCGCTGCTTAACCTGATTGAACAGGTGGCAGCGTGGAAGACCGACACGCCGCTGGAAACCGAAGCACTGGCAACCCGTTTGATGCGGCGGGCCAGCAAGTATGACAAATCCGGAGATGAGCATTACAACCTGATCTCAGCGCTGCACAAATCGGTGCGCGGCTCTGATCCGGACGCAGCACTTTATTGGCTGGCTCGGATGCTGACAGGTGGCGAAGACCCACGGTATCTGGCCCGCCGTATCACCCGCATGGCGGTTGAAGATATCGGGCTGGCGGACCCTCAGGCGCAATCGATCTGTTTGCATGCGTGGGAAGTCTATGAGCGCCTTGGCAGCCCCGAAGGCGAATTGGCACTGGCGCAGGCGCTGGTCTATCTGGCGCTCGCCCCGAAATCCAACGGGGCCTATGTGGGCTATAAGGCTGCGATGGTTCTTGCCAAAAAGACCGGCAGCGAACCGCCCCCCAAACACATCCTGAATGCGCCGACTTCGCTGATGAAAGATCAGGGGTATGGCGACGGCTATGCCTATGACCACGACGCCGAAGACGGGTTTTCAGGACAGAACTATTTTCCGGATGGGGTCAAGCGACCGACGCTTTATCAGCCGGTCGAGCGCGGGTTCGAGCGGGAACTGAAAAAGCGGCTGGACTACTTTGCCAAGCTCCGTACGCAGCGCGGGGGCTAATTCAGGCCCAGTGCCGGAGCGACATAGTCATTGACCACGGCAAGCGGCAATTCCCATGCTTGCATATCGTTATAGCGGCCAGCGTAAATCACAATGACCAATCCAACGCTTGGGCTGATCGACATGCGCTGACCGCCGTTGCCAAACCCGGCCATCCAGTTGGGTGGATCGCCAATCGGCGACAACCACCAGTGATATCCATACCGCAGCGGATCGAGTTGGGCGCGTGGCGTTGCGGATTGCTTCAGCCAGTCGGACGCTGCGATTTGCTGTCCGTCATATGTACCACCGGCGGCGACCATCTCTCCGATCTTGGCGAGATCGCGTGCCGAGAGGCGCAAGCCGGATGCGGCGGACGGAATGCCGTCTTCGCCAGCGATCCACTCGAATTCATCGATGCCCAGAGGATCAAAAAGGTGGAGCTTGGCGAACGCATCCAGCGGCATGTCGGTACCCTTGGCAATGATCGCTGCGATGAGGGCCGTCGTGCCTCCGGAATAGGTCCATGTTTTGCCGGGCTCTGAAACGATTGGCCGATCCAGCACATAGCGGTACCGATCATCCGCGAGTTCCATCGCGATTTCGCTGTTGCGGGGATCGGTGTACGGTCGGTTTTCGTCCCACTCGGTGCCCATCTGCATTGAAAGCGCGTCGCCAATGGTGATCCTGTTGCGCTCGGTACTCGCAAGATCGGCATACTCGGGGAATTGGGCCAGCAGTCCGGCATCGGGCGCGGCGACCAAGCCTTTGTCCCGAGCAATGCCGTAAAGCAGCCCGGTCACGGATTTTGACACCGATCTGAGATCATGCAGCGTGTCTGGTCCGTGGCTTTGCGAGCCAAGCGGTTGTCCCCATCGTTCATCCACACCATCGAAATAGATTTCGGCCAGTGTTTCGCCATTCTGGCGCACGAGAACCGCGTGCAACCCATCAAGCTTGCCTTGATCAAAAGCCTGCTGAAGATCATTGCTCAGCGCAGCCGGATCGGCCTGAGCGATACCGGCTGCGAGGGTCGCGGATGCGAAGGTGAGGCGTTTGATCATATCGGTTGTCTCCGGGGCATCATCCGTCGGAATGATCACGGGCCGCTGCTTGGATGGCAAGCGATAACGGATGCGAATGCACAATCTTGCAAAGACGCGCCGATTGGTTGGCAAGGAACACGGTGTGCCGCGTGCGATTGCTTGACTCTGGACGCTTGCCGCGCGACATCCCGGCCATGATTTCATCCGTTTCTCTTGTCGCCCTCGGGGGTGCGATCGGCGCTTCGCTGCGCTATCTGTCGGGGGTGGGCATCCTGCGGATGTTCGGCCACAGCGATTTCCCGATCGCCATCATTGCGGTGAACGTCATCGGATCGTTCCTGATGGGCGTGTTCGTCGTTGCCGCTGCGCACAAGGGGCTGACACATCTCAGCCCGTTGGTGATGACCGGTCTCTTGGGAGGCTTTACCACCTTCTCGGCGTTCTCGCTTGAAACCATGACCTTGATCGAGCGCGGTGATCACGGGCAGGCGGCGCTTTATATTCTTTTATCTGTCGGGCTTTCCGTTGGGGCGCTGGCCCTCGGCCTGATGCTCGCGCGCGGGGTATTTGCATGAGCGGCGTTCAGACAATCACGGTTGAAGACGATGATGACGATCAGCGCATTGATCGCTGGCTGCGCCGGATGTTTCCGCATGTCAGCCAGGGGCGCATCGAAAAGATGTGCCGCAAGGGCGAACTGCGGGTCGATGGAGGGCGCGTAAAGGCATCGAGCCGGGTCATGGCCGGGCAAAAGGTGCGCATTCCGCCGCTGCCGGACAAAGAACATCGCCCTGCGCCGATGCCAACGCGCATTTCGGATGCCGATGCCCGCATGATCCAATCCTGTGTGATTTATCGCGATGACGACGTTCTGGCGCTGAACAAGCCCGCAGGGCTGCCGGTGCAGGGAGGCAGCGGTCAGACCCGGCATGTTGACGGCATGGCAGGCGCGTTGCGGTTTGATGCCGAGGAAAATCCGCGACTGGTGCACCGGCTCGACAAGGATACCTCGGGTGTCTTGTTGTTGGCGCGCACACGACAGGCGGCCAAGGGGCTTACGGCAGCGTTCCGGCATCGCAACACGCGCAAGATTTACTGGGCTCTCGTGGCCGGTGTCCCGACGCCCTATCTGGGCGAGATCAAGACCGGGTTGGTCAAGGCACCGGGGCATGGACGTGGCGGCGAAGGCGAAAAGATGATTGCCGTGCATCCCGACGAGATCAACGAAACATATGGTGCCAAGCGTGCGCACACGATCTATGCCACGCTGTATCGCGTCGCCGGGCGGGCCTCGTGGGTCGCGATGGAGCCGATCACTGGCCGTACTCACCAGTTGCGCGCACATATGTCCGAAATCGGGCATCCGATTATCGGCGACGGCAAATACGGTGGCTCCGGTCAGGAGAACATGGGCGATGGCTGGGGCGCGCAGTTGGGCGGCATCATCAGCAAAAAGCTGCATCTGCATGCCCGCCGCCTGTCGTTCGAACATCCGGTCAGCCATAAGGTCGTGACCATTACCGCGCCGTTGCCGGACCACATGAAAGAAAGCTGGGACACCTTCGGCTGGGCCGAAGATATGGCCGCGGAGGATCCATTCGAGGAGCTGCAATGACCGATCCCTTGCGGCTGGTGATCTTTGATGTCGACGGGACACTGGTGGACAGCCAGGGGGCCATTGTGGCCGCGACGACCGCGGCCTTCCAAGCCCTTGGGCTGGAGGTGCCAGAGCGAAACAAAATGCTGTCGATTGTAGGATTGTCGCTGGATCATGCGATTGCACGGTTGGCACCGCATCAGGCGGTACAAACGCAGGCCCGGCTCGTGAACGGCTATAAGGAGGCGTTTCACGCCTACCGGCTAGCCAAAGGTGCGGCAGCGGAATCGCCGCTCTATCCGGGCGCGCGCGAACTGATTGCCCAACTTGCCGAAAGCCCCGACATCTTGCTTGGAATAGCAACCGGAAAGTCGCAGCGTGGTCTCACCGCATTGCTTGAGGCGCATGATCTGGAACGGGTGTTCGTGACAAAACAGAACGCGGATTTTCATCCGTCCAAACCGAATCCGTCGATGATCACGACGGCCATGGCCGAAGCAGGGGTTGGCCCGGCGCAGACCATCATGATCGGCGATACCAGCTTTGACATGGAAATGGCCCATGCTGCAAAGGTGCCGGGAATTGGTGTGAGTTGGGGATATCACGGCGTATCGGAATTGCACCTCGCAGATCGCATCGTAGACAGGTTTGGTGAGCTGCCGGATGCATTGGACATGATCTGGAAGGTGCCGACATGAGCGACAAGAAACAGAAACGGTTCTGGAAAACGACGGCTGTTGCCAAAGATGGCGAAGGTTATGCGATAGAACTTGATCAGCGTCGTATCAAGACGCCGGCAAAGGCAGCATTGCTCTTGCCTACACGCCCTATGGCCGAGGCTGTGGCCGCGGAATGGGACGCACAGAAAGAGGTGATCAACCCGCTGAGCATGCCGGTGACACGTTCCGCCAATGCGGCAATCGACAAGGTGCGGCACCAGCATCGCGAAGTTGCTGAGATGCTGGCCGCCTATGGCGACACTGATCTGCTGTGCTATCGCGCCGATACGCCCGAAGAGTTGATTGCACGCCAGTCCGACCAATGGGACCCGGCGCTTGATTGGGCACATGAGACCCTTGGCGCGCGACTGATCCCGCGAAACGGAGTGATCCACCAACCACAGCCCGAGGCGGCGCTCGCCTGTCTCGCCGCTCCGGTTCATCGCATGACCGAATTCGAACTGGCCGGGTTTCACGATCTCGTCAGCCTGTCCGGTTCATTGATTCTGGGGTTTGCCGCAGCGGCGAATTGGCGAGATGCGGACGAGATCTGGCAACTCTCCCGGCTGGACGAAAACTGGCAGGAAGAACAGTGGGGTGCGGATGATGAGGCGCAGGAACGGACGGAAATCAAGCGTCACGCATTCTTGCACGCAAAGCGGTTCATCGATCTTTGCCGATCAACGCTGCAGTGAACACAGATGCGGCTGACCCTAGGGTAACTCGGGGATCGAACATTGATTTGTGGGTTCAAAGACTTGACGTTTGAGCAAGAATGCGCCCAAACTCGCCCCCACTGAAGGGGGCAGCCCTTTCTTCGGTGTATCCATCGGTATGACAGGTACCGGGCAAACCGCCCAGATGAGGGGCGGAAAATCAGGAAGAGGTAATCATGAAAAAATCCGTACTTTTTGGCGCACTTACGGTCGCCGGCGTCGCTGCGGGAGCCGCTGCTGCTGGCACGTTGGATGACGTCAAGGCACGTGGCACGTTGAATTGCGGCGTTGCAACCGGTCTGGCCGGCTTTGCCGCACCGGATGCGAACGGTGAATGGAAAGGCTTTGACGTGGATGTATGCCGCGCCGTCGCCGCCGCCGTTCTGGGCGATGCGAACGCCGTCGAATTTGTGCCAACGACAGGCAAAACCCGTTTCACCGCTCTGGCATCGGGCGAAATCGACCTGCTGGCGCGTAACACGACCTGGACCTTCAGCCGCGACGTCGATCTCAAGTTCGATTTTGTTGGCGTGAACTATTATGATGGTCAGGGCTTTCTGGTCCCCAAAGAACTGGGCGTCAGCTCTGCCAAGGAACTCGATGGTGCCACCGTCTGTATCCAGACCGGCACCACAACCGAGCTGAACCTGGCGGATTTCTTCCGGGTCAACAACATCAGCTATGAGCCGGTTCCGATCGAAACCAACGCGGAAGGCCAGCAGCAATATCTGGCCGGTGCCTGTGACGCCTACACGACCGACGCTTCGGGCCTGGCGGCTACACGTGCGTCCTTTGAAGACCCCTCCGCACACGTGATTCTGCCGGAAATCATTTCCAAAGAACCTCTCGGTCCTCTGGTTCGCCATGGCGACAACGAATGGGCTGACGTGGCGCGCTGGACGCTGAACGCGCTGATCACGGCAGAAGAGTTGAACGTGACTTCGGCCAACATCAACGAACTGACCGCAGGCACCGACAATCCGGAAATCAACCGTCTTCTGGGCACCGAAGGTACCCTTGGCGAGATGCTCGGACTTGATGCTGAATGGGCCAAGCGCGCCATTCTGGCCGGTGGCAACTATGGCGAAGTCTTTGCCAAGAACATCGGTGAAACCACGCCGATCGGCCTGGCACGCGGTCTGAACGCACAATGGACCGACGGTGGTCTGCTTTACTCCCCACCGTTCCGCTAAGACACCAAAAAATGGGGCGCAAGTTATCTTGCGCCCCGTTTTTTATCCAGAACAATGATTTCGATCTTCCACGAGCGGGGACATACCTCGCCGAAAGAAGAGATCGGAGGAAACAGGGATACCATACATGACGACTATTACGGATCCACCGACCGAGCAGTTTCGCCTGTCGATGCTGCTCAACGATACGCGGTATCGCTCGGCAACGTTTCAGGCAATCGCTGTCATCTTGCTTGTCGCGTCCATTGCATATCTTGGTTCGAACCTGGCCAAGAACCTGCGAGAAGCCGGATTGAACATTTCGTTCAGCTTTCTCAGCACCCCAGCCGGTTATGACATCAACCAGACTCTGATTTCCTATAACAATCAGGATAGCAACCTGCGTGCTGCGGTCGTTGGCATTCTCAATACGTTGCTTGTTTCATTTCTGGCCTGCATCACGGCGACTATCCTCGGGGTCTTTGCGGGTGTGCTGCGACTGTCCCAGAACTGGATCGTCCGCAAGTTGATGTCGTTTTATGTCGAGATCTTCCGTAATATTCCGGTGCTGATCTGGATCCTCATCATCTATGGCGTCATGACGGTCTCGATGCCGGGCCCACGCGCCTTCCGAGGCGACAACGCGACAGCGTCGATGTTCATGGATTCGGTGGCCTTTACCAACCGGGGTGTCTATATCCCGGCGCCGGTCTGGGGGCCGGGCTCGTTGGTCGTGGTCGCGGTGTTCATCCTGTCTGTCATCGGTGTGTTTGCCTATCGTCGGTATGCGACCAAGCTGCTGTATGACACCGGGCGTCTGTTGCCGATGCTGTGGCCCTGTCTGGCAATTTTCTTTGTGCCGACATTGCTTGCCTTTTTCGTCATGGGGGCCCCGATCGGGCTGGAATACCCGGCGCTCAAGGGGTTCAATTTTCAAGGCGGGATCAAGATTGGCGCGCCGCTGATCGCGCTCTGGTTCGCTCTTTCTGTCTATACTGGTGCCTTTATCGCCGAAAACGTGCGCGCGGGCATTCAGGCGGTCAGCAAGGGACAATCCGAAGCCGCCGCCGCACTGGGATTGCGCCCCGGTCGCGTCATGAACCTGGTGGTTCTGCCGCAGGCGCTGCGGGTGATTATCCCGCCACTGATCTCTCAGTATCTCAACATCACCAAGAACTCGTCGCTGGCGATCCTGGTCGGCTATGCGGATATCACCGCGACACTGGGCGGTATCACGATGAACCAGACGGGCCGTGCGATCGAATGTGTCGTGCTGCTGATGCTGTTCTATCTGGTGATTTCGCTGTGCATCTCGCTGGTGATGAACATCTACAACAACGCAACCAAATTGCAGGAGCGGTGAGGGATGTCTGATCTAAACAAGAAACCCGCCGTCGCATTTGTCAGGGACACGCCCATCCCCGAGTCCGCCCCACCGAACAGCGCGTCGGGGCCGGTCAGATGGGTGCGGGACAATCTGTTCCCGTCTTGGGGCAACGCTTTGCTGACGCTTGTATCGCTCTATGTGATTTATGTCGTGCTCAGCTCGTCCTTGCCGTGGTTACTGGGCGGAGTCTGGAACACCAGCTCGCTCGCGGAATGTCGCGAAGTGCTGAATGGCCGATCTGCCGCCTGTTTCTCGGTACTGACCGAACGCTGGAACCAGTTGATGTTCGGGTTCAAATACCCGCCGGAATTCTATTGGCGTCCGACGCTGGCATTCTTTCTGATGCTTGTTGCTGCCGCGCCGGTTCTGTTCTTTGATCTGCCACGCAAGATGCTGATCTTTACGGGCCTCTTTCCGTTCATCGCATTCTGGCTGATCTGGGGCGGGACAGTCCTGTCGCCGGTCCTGGCGTTGGCGGGTTGTTTGCTTGGCTATATGGCCTACGAAAAACTCGTCACCAGAAGCTTTGCAGCCGGCTTTTTCGGGGGGATAGCGGTCGCCTGCATTGTCTGGTGGATCGGTGGCCTGCTCATACCGGAAAACGCATCTGACAACGCGATGCTGCCGGCGGTGGCAAGCCGGGATCTGGGTGGCTTTATGCTGAACATGATGCTGGGCGTGACCTGCGTGTCGCTGTCTGTCCCGCTTGGCATCGCGCTCGCGCTTGGCCGACAGTCAGACCTGCCAGTAGTCAAAGGCATCTGCGTGATCTTCATCGAGTTCATTCGCGGCGTGCCGTTGATCACATTGCTGTTCGTGGCAAGCGTCATGCTGGCCTACCTGTTTCCGCCAGACGCGACCGTCGACCTGTTCCTGCGGGTTGTCATCATGATCACCATGTTCTCCGCGGCCTATATCGCCGAGGTGATCCGGGGTGGTCTTGCTGCGTTGCCCAAGGGGCAGAAGGAAGCTGCCGACAGCCTTGGCCTGGACTATCCTCAGGCCATCCGGCTGATCATCCTGCCGCAGGCGCTGAAGATTTCAATTCCCGGCATCGTCAACGTGGCTGTGGGGCTGTTCAAGGACACGACCCTGGTCTCGGTAATTTCGATGTTCGACGTTGTCGGAATGATCAGGGGCCCACTCTTGGCATCGACGGAATGGAACGGGGTGTATTGGGAATTGTTCCTCTTCGCCGCAGTCCTGTTCTTCGTCGTTTGCTACAGCATTTCACAGTATTCGCAGTGGCTTGAACGCCGCCTTGCGACAGATCATCGTTAAGAGAGGGCTTGAAAATGGCCGAAACAGCACGTTTGCAAGTATCCGACGAAGTCGCGATCAGCATCACCAACATGAACAAATGGTACGGGACATTCCACGTTCTGCGCGACATCGACCTGACGGTCTATCGTGGCGAACGCATCGTCATTTGTGGCCCGTCCGGCTCGGGTAAATCCACGCTGATCCGGTGCATCAACGCACTGGAAGAGCATCAAAAGGGCAAGATCGTCGTCGACGGAACCGAACTGTCATCTGATCTCAAGAACATCGACAAGATCCGGTCAGAGGTTGGCATGTGCTTTCAGCACTTCAACCTGTTTCCACATCTGACCATTCTTGAAAACTGTACGCTGGCTCCGATCTGGGTGCGTAAGACCCCTCAGAAAGAAGCGCAGGAAACGGCGATGCACTTCCTTGAAAAGGTCAAGATCCCGGATCAGGCAGACAAGTATCCGGGCCAGTTGTCCGGTGGCCAGCAACAGCGTGTGGCGATTGCACGATCCCTGTGCATGAAACCACGGGTGATGCTGTTTGACGAACCGACATCGGCACTCGATCCGGAGATGATCAAAGAGGTGCTCGACACCATGATTGAACTGGCCGAGGAGGGCATGACGATGCTGTGCGTGACTCACGAAATGGGTTTTGCGCGACAGGTTGCCAACCGCGTGATCTTTATGGACGCAGGGCAGATCGTCGAACAGAACGAACCAGAAGAGTTCTTCAACAACCCGCAGAGCGAGCGGACACAGTTGTTCCTAAGCCAGATTCTCGGTCACTGAGACACGGCACCACCTACAGGGATTTCGAGGCGGGGCAGGAAACTGTCCCGCCTTTTTTCATGCGCCGGGGCGTGCGATCAATGTGGTTCAGAAAAGTTTCACGCCAACAATTCGCGGGGGATCACAAAATCCAACACCCGTCCGGTGTGGGTATCCACGGCGCCCCAGCTTTGGATATCAAATTCGATGACCACAGTTGCCCCGGTTGGAAAATCGGCAAAGCGCGGATGTTTGGGCGCAGTTGCGACCATATCTTGCGCGAACAGGCTGATGCCTGGGTTGTGACCGATCATCAACACGGTTTCACCGATGGCCGTTTCCAATACCAGCTGCATTTCGGCCGCATCTGCGTGATACAGTGAACGGGTGAGTTCGGCGTCCAACGAAAGGCCAAGGCCCGCAAAAGTCTCGCGTGTCCTTGTCGCGGTCGATACAAGCGCTTGATCGGGTTGCCATGGCTTGCTGGCAAGCCAAGCCCCAAGAGCCTTGGCGGAGCGTTGACCGCGCTTGTTAAGAGGGCGATCGTGATCGGTGAGAGTGTAATCATCCCAGCTTGATTTGGCGTGGCGCATCAGGATCAGGGTGCGGGTCATTTCGGATGGAACGCTTTCATATGAAGGGTGGATTGTTCCGGAGTGCGGTTGGCTCCGGCGCTGATCGGACAGGCACGTCGGGCTGCGCAGCCGTTTGACAAACAGTCCTGACCCGCCTCCGTGTCCAGATAAGCATGACAGGCCGCGACATCATAGGCCTGTGTTTCGCTGAGCGCGCCAACCGGACAGGCAGTCGCGCAAGGGCGCGTTGTACAAGTGTCGCAGGGATTTTGCGCCTTGTTCCGGGGCAGGGGCAATTCAGCTTTAAAATGCAGCGCGCCGCGGTAGGAGATCATCAGTCCAACCGTGTCATGCACCAGCATACCTGTGGGGCTGGGATGGGCGCGTTCCGATTTCTGAGCCCAGTCAATAAATGGCGTATAGGGCGGCCCGCCAAACGGGAAATACGGCGTCGCATCGTAGTGGTTTGAAAGTGACGTGATGACGCGAGATGACCAGCGGTCAACGGGATCGCGTTGGCCGTCATTTGCTTCGGGCGCCCTGTTGAAAACCTGCCAAAACCCGGGGCCACAACCAATCAGCACCAGCGTGCCGCTCGTCAGGTCGCGCGCCTGCACCTTGGCTGGGTGCAGTGCGGCCATCATCAGCAATCCATGTTCGACAAGCTCTGAGTTCAGCCGGCCCGGCAGCGAAGCCGTTTCCAAGTCGGCATGCACCGGATCAGTCCGGTCGGATGATGGAACCGGCGCCATGTTCGGTGAACAGCTCAAGAAGGCAGGCGTTGGGCGCGCGCCCATCCAGAATGACCGCTGCCCTCACACCGCGTTCGATGGCATCCAGCGCGGTTTCCGTCTTGGGAATCATTCCGCCCGCGATCACCCCGTCACGTGTCATCTGGCGGATTTGTTCGGTCTTGAGTTCTGTGACCACCTCGCCCTCGGCATTCTTGACGCCTGACACATCGGTCAGCAGCAAGAGGCGATCCGCCTTGAGCGCCCCGGCGATCGCACCCGCAGCTGTGTCTCCGTTGACATTAAAGGTCTCGCCATCCCGTCCGGCCCCCAGCGGAGCAATCACCGGGATCATATCGCGTTCAAACAAGGTGTGCAGCAGTTTGACATCCATCTCGGCGGGGGTTCCGACAAAACCGAGCAACGGATCGGTCTGGTCGCAGACCATCAGGTTGGCATCCTTGCCCGAGATCCCGACCGCGCGTCCACCCTGCCGGTTGATCGCCTGCACGATGCGCTTGTTGACGAGGCCCGAAAGAACCATTTCGACGACTTCGACGGTGGCCGAGTCGGTGACACGCTTGCCGTTGACGAATTCGGATTTGATCTCGAGCTTTTCGAGAAGGGCGTTGATCATCGGACCGCCACCATGAACGATCACCGGGTTCACGCCGACCTGCTGCATCAGCACGATGTCGCGGGCAAAACTGTCCATCGCGTCATCGCTGCCCATGGCGTGCCCGCCGAGTTTGATCACAACAATGGCGTCGGTGTAACGTTGCAAATAGGGCAGGGCGCTTGACAGCGTCGCCGCCGTGGAAATCCAGTCGCGGTTCATTTGGCGTGTCTTCATCTTGCTCATCCGTTCGCTACAGGGATGTCATGGTTTGCTGTCCGCCCGCAAGGGCTCAGATCAGGCCCGCGATGATGGCGCGCAGCGTTGCGATCCCGTCGCCCTTTTCAGACGAGGTCAGAACGATCTCGGGATAAGAGGCTGGATGTTTGGCCAGCGCAGTACGCACCTGGGCGAGCACACGGTCGCGATCCTTGGCCTTGACCTTGTCGGTCTTGGTCAGAACGCATTGAAAGGTCACCGCCGCGCTGTCGAGCAGCGACATGATTTCGGCATCGACCGGTTTGACCCCGTGCCGTGCGTCAATCAGAACAAAGGCGCGCCGCAGCGTCTGACGACCCGAAAGATACTGTTTCAGCAAGCGTTGCCACTTTTCCACGACCGGAAGCGGTGCATTGGCAAAGCCATAGCCGGGCAAATCGACGAGATATAGGTCGGGACCCTGGGTGAAGAAGTTGATCTCTTGAGTTCGCCCCGGGGTGTTCGAGGCCCTCGCAAGCGCCTTGGTTCCGGTCAGTGCATTGATCAGGGACGACTTCCCGACATTTGAGCGCCCGGCAAAACAAATCTCGACCCGGTCCGCCGGGGGCAGGCCAGACATCGCTACAACGCCTTTGACGAATTCTGATTCGCGCGCAAACAGCAGGCGCCCGGTTTCAGCGGTGGCGGCGTCGGGTGTCTCGGCCTCGGGAAAAGTCATCTTCATGAGAACATCTCCTCCGCGTCACGACCAACGCCGAAACGCGCACTGCAACTGGCCAGGCTGCACCCCGCAGCGGGTGGTGCTACGTCCACACCTTCGCGCCAGATGGAACGCCGGATTGGGCTGGTGACCGCTCCGTTCATTCCTTTTCCGACTTAGCCTTTTTGGAGAAGCTCGACTTGATGTTGCCGAACACGTCCGGCTTATAGCCTTGGCTGCGCATGATCAGGTATTGCTGCGTAAACGTGATCGTGTTGTTCGCGATCCAGTATACGACCAGCCCGCTGGCAAAGCTGCCGAGCATGAACATAAATACCCAGGGCATCCACGCAAAGATCATTTGCTGTGTCGGATCGGTGGGTGCCGGGTTCAGCTTCTGTTGTAGCCACATGGATATGCCGAGCAGCAGAGGCAGGATGCCGATAAAGATCGTCGCCATAAGCGTTCCGGGCTCTGGCCCCGAAAACGGAAGCAGGCCAAAGAAGTTCATGATCGACGTTGGGTCTGGGGCCGACAAGTCCTGGAAGGGGCCGAACCAAGGGGCCTGGCGGAGCTCGATGGTGACAAAGATCACTTTGTAGAGAGAGAAGAAAATCGGTATCTGCATGAGGATCGGCAGACAGCCTGCGGCGGGGTTCACCTTTTCCTTCTTGTAAAGCTCCATCATTCCTTGCTGCATTTTCTGTCGATCGTCGCCTGCTGATTCTTTCAGCTTTTCCATCTGCGGCTGCAGTTCTTTCATCTTGGCCATGGAAACGTAGGATTTATAGGCCAGCGGGAACAGGATCGCCTTGATGATCAGGGTGAGGCCAATGATCGACCAGCCCATATTTCCGATCAGCAAGTGGATATTGTGCAAAAGCCAGAAGATTGGCTTGGTCAGGAAAAAGAACCAGCCCCAGTCGATACTGTCGACAAAGTTCTGAATGCCGCCCTTCTCGTATTCGCGCAGAACGCTCCATTCCTTTGCACCGGCAAAGAGTTGGGTCGTCACGTTGGTGCTTTGTCCGTCAGCCACTGTTTGGGTTGAGAGTTTGGCGGTGGTCTGAAAGATATCGCGCGTCGTATCGTGCAGCGCGCTGGCCTTGAACGCGGTTCCCGGTTCCGGAATGAGCGTCGACATCCAGAAGTGGTCGGTGAAGCCGATCCAGCCGTTTTCTGTGATCGCTGTTTCCGTCGCTTCTGCGGCTGGAGGCATGTCGTCGTAGTCGATTTCGTCCAGTGTGCCGTCTGCCATCGACACCACACCTTCATGCAAGATGAAGAAGTTCTTCAAGTCCGCAGGCTCGCCATGCCGTGCAAGGATGCCATAGGGCGCAAGACTTACGGTTCCACCTGATCTGTTTTCGACCGATTGGTTGACGGTGAACATGTATTCATCGTCAATCGCCAGCTCGCGCCGAAAGGTTAGACCGTTGCCATTGTCCCAAGCCAAAATGACGGGCGAGTCGGGGGACAACGTGTCGCCGGATTCCAGCGTCCATTCAGTGTTGGCTCCCGGAACGTCGTCAAGTGTGAGGCCTGAACCCGGCGCCCAACCATAGAGCGCGTAATATGCAGACGGGGTGCCGACCGGGGAAAGGAGTTTGACGATCGGCGAATCCGGTGCGCGGGTTTCGCGATAGTCTTTCAGGGACAGGTCGTCGATACGACCGCCAAGCAGGGACACGCTCCCGGTCAAGCGTGGTGTGTCGATTGTGATCCTTGGCGATTCCGACAGCGATTCCTCGCGCACCTGGGCCTGTGCTGCGGGTGATGCCGGAACATCCGCCGTGGTCGGGGCAGCGGCGAGTGCTTCGCCCTCGATGTCTTGGGTCATCGCGTCGGGCTCGGGGGCAGGTTCCGGTTCCGGAGGCGGGAAAAGAACGAACCAGACGAGGATCACCACGAAACTGAGCGCGGTTGCTAGGATGAGATTCTTGTTCTGATCGTCCATCGGGGACAGCCACCTTGTGCATTCTACGACTGGGTGGGTTCAACAGAGTAGTGCCGGGAAGGTCAAGCGAATTCGCCCCGTTTTGCTGCGTTACAGGCGCCCGGAGACGGCGGGTTAACCTACATCGCGGCCAATACGGGGTGCATCGCGCAGTTTTGCCATATGGTTCGTGACCCAGTCGAGCGTCTGTTCAAAGGGCATCGGGCGCGCAATTCCGTATCCTTGGACGTGGTCACACCCCAGCTGTGCGAGCAGAGCGTGTTCGCCCACGGTTTCGACCCCCTCTGCCAAGGTTTCCATGTCCAGTCTTTCCGCCATCGACAGGATCGCGCCGACCAGCCGTTGTTGATCCGGATCGCGGTCCGCTTTGGTGACAAAGGACCGATCAATTTTGATGCGCGACACCGCAAAGCGTCGGATGGCCGCGATCGACGCTTGACCAGTTCCGAAATCGTCGAGATCGATGCGGCAGCCAAGTTCGGCCAAACCCGCAATGTTGCGGGTGACGATGTCATCGGGGCAATCGGCGACGACGGTTTCCACTATTTCAACCGACAGACGCTCTGGCGGGAGGTCAAACCGATCAAGCGCCCAGAGAATCTTGTCGACGAGGCCGGGATTTCGAAGCTCGTCAGTTGCAAAGTTCACGCCAACGCGCGGTACATCCAATCCGGCCGTGTCCCAAGCTTTGAGCGCCGTCAGGGCATGGTCGAGCATGACCTGGCCAAGCCGCTCCATAAGCCCCGCTTCTTCCAGTATTGGCAGAAAGGTGTCTGGCGCGATCAGGCCGTGGGTCGGGTGTGTCCAGCGCGCAAGGGCCTCAAACCCGGTTACCTTGCCGGTATCTGTCGATATCTGAGGTTGGTACCATGGTTGAATCCTTCCGTTTTCGAGCGCGCTGGCAGCATCATCGCGCAATTCCGAGCGCAGGCCCGATTTCTTGCGGGTTTCCGCAGAATAGGCGCGGATTGTCGAAGCTGAAATCTGTTTAGCCTCGATGAGCGCATCCGAGGCTGCCGCAAGCCATTCCTGACCGGTCTCTCCCGGCGCGCGACTGTGCAGGCAAAACCCGATCGAACAGGACAGATGGACAGACAAACCGTCTACCGAAATGGGTTCTTCAACAGCGGATTGCAGCCGGCCCGAAATTTGGATGCAAAGTTCAAGGTCGAGGTGACGCACCGGTATCAAGCAGACCGCAAAGCGGGAATCGCCCATGCGTGCAATTGTATCTCCGTCACGCAGAGCCGAAACCAGCCGGGTACCACTGCATTGCATGATCAGGTCCGCCGCGGCTTGCCCGTGGCGGTCGACTGACTTGCCATAGTCATCAAGTTCCAACATGAAACAGGCAGAGCGCAGGCCCGGCGTCGCGGTGGACTGGTAGACATGGTCGAGCGTCGCGTCAAAGCCGTCGCGCAACAGCAGGCCGGTGACGCTGTCGCGGGAAATTAGCGCCCGATCAGGCAATTTGCCGAATCCACCGGTGGCGGCAATGATCAGAGGGAATCCAAGAGCCACCAAGATAAGCGCCAACTCACCTCCGAACCAGAAGGCGGCCAAAGTGATCGCCGGCAGGAAAGCCAGAATCGGCGGACCCATCAGGATCGGCGCGATCCGTTCCTGCAGTCGGGCCAGCAGGCCGAGCGACGGATTGGTCATGACTTTACCTTTCGCAAACTGGCAGCGCGGGCACAGTGCAACCTAGGTGTCGGTCTCTGACCTTGGGGTTAACGCAGTGTCGGAATTTCCTGCGGATTTTCGGAGATTCTGTCGGGATTACGCAAAAGGCCCGCGAAATCAAATAGTTTCGGGTCGAGTAGATGCGAGGGCCGGGCATTCATCAGGGCGCGAAACATGACTTGCCGACGTCCCGGGCTGTTGGCTTCCCAGCCATTGAGGATCTGCTTGACCTGCTGGCGTTGCAGACCGTCCTGACTTCCACATAAATCACAGGGGATGATCGGATATTGCATCGCGGCGGCGAACTTTTCGCAATCGACCTCGGCGACATGTGCGAGCGGGCGATAGACGAACAGGTCCCCTTCTTCATTCACCAGTTTTGGAGGCATCGTGGCGAGGCGTCCGCCATGAAACAGATTCATGAAAAAGGTTTCGAGAATATCGTCGCGGTGATGTCCGAGGACGACCGCAGAACATCCTTCTTCACGGGCAATTCTGTAAAGGTTTCCGCGTCTTAGGCGCGAGCACAACGCACAGAAGGTACGCCCCTCGGGGACCTTGTCGACAACGATTGAATAAGTGTCCTGATACTCAATCCGATGAGGCACACCCATCCTTTCCAGAAACTCCGGTAGCACGGTGGCCGGGAAACCCGGCTGTCCCTGATCCAGATTGCAGGCCAGAATGTCGACCGGCAGCAAGCCGCGCCATTGCAGTTCATGCAGGATCGCGAGGAGGGTGTAGCTGTCTTTTCCACCGGACAAACACACCAGCCAACGCGGGCGCGGTGCGCCCGGATCAGCCTCACGATTTTCGATCATGCCGTAGGCGTCGATCGCCTCGCGGGTCTGACGCACGATGCGTTTGCGCAGCTTTTTGAAAGCGGTGCTGGTCGGGGCGCCGGAAAAAAGCGGGTGGATTTCGTCATCATGATCAAGCATGCGCCCGCATTAGGCTATTTTGACACCAGTTTGAATGAGATTCTGCGCGCCGGATGCTGTTGCTTTGGTCAATCGCCGCAACCGCGACATGCCAGCAAGATGCAGATCGCCGCTTCAGCCCGCCAACCCGATCTTGTCGAGGCTTTCATCAAGGCGACTGCGCCAGGACGCGCCAAGTTCGCGGTTGGTTCGATGACGCAGGCCCCATTTCTTCAACTGTTCGAAACGATCATCCGGCACATTGCCAAAGATCGGCTCGATCCGGGGGCGCCAATAGGCCACCAATTCCGAAATGGTGTTGCCCTGTCCCTGCTCAACAAGCCGGGCAAGCCCTTCGGCCGCCAATTCGACGTGGCGCGCTTCGATAGGGGCGACTTTGCGTATGGCATCGGCAAGCGGCTGGTAGGAGACCTTTTGCATCTCGGCAAGCTGTTCGCCCACGGCCAAACCCATGCAGAGGTTCATGGTGACCGCGTCGGTCCAGCCGTTCAGAGGGTAGTTCAGCACCGAGAGGCGCATGTCATGTTCGCTGCGTCGGGTGCCGGGTTCGGCGTCGCGGGGCAGGCGGGCTGTCCAAGGATGGCTGGTGGCATAGCGCGCGGTATCGGCGCCGAATTCGCCCAATAGCTGGAGAACGGCGTCGGCATTGTCGGTTTTTTCCAGCACGATCTTGGCCGCGGCAATGCGTTCCCTAATGCCGGGCCCGGCATTGATGACGTCGGCGAACCCTGCGGCCCCTGCAAGCTCGCTGTCTACAAAGGTCGCCATCATCTTCATCAGTTCCGCGCGATAGCGGGGCGGCACATTTGTCGGGTTTGTCAGCTTGCCACCTAGGGACAGATAGCTGTCGATGCTCATATCTTGGGCCATGGTGGGTTCCTCACTGATCGTAGTCGACGACAACCCGGTCGCTGACCGGGAAGGATTGGCAGGACAGCACATAACCCTGCTGTACCTCGTAATCTTCGAGCGCGTGATTGGCGACCATTTCAACTTCGCCTTCGATCACCTTGCAGCGGCAAGTTGAGCAGACGCCAGCCTTGCATGCATAGGGCGCGTCGATCGCGTTTTCGAGCGCTGCGTCGAGCACTGTTTGATCCTTGTCCATGGTAAAGGATCGCGCGGACCCATCCAGTGTGACGCTGGCCTCGGTGGTCTTGGCGTTGCCTGCGTCGCCTGTGGCAGTAGCCTTGCGTTGCAGACGGCCTGGCTGGGCGCTGGCGAACAGCTCGAACTTGATCTGCTCATCGGTCAGGCCGTGGTCGCGCAGGGCGGCAGCAATGCCCAGCATCATCGGTTCCGGGCCGCAGATAAAGGCGGTGTCGATGTTGGTGATGTCGATCCAATGTTTGAACAGTGCGGCGCATTTGTCCGCATCGACGCGGCCGGTAAAGAGATCAATGTCCTGCGCGTCGGATTCAAGGACATGGATCACCGTCAGGCGGCCCATATAGCTGTTTTTGAGATCTTCCAGCTCCTCGCGGAACATGATCGTGTTCACGCCGCGGTTTGCATAAACCAGCGTAAAGGTGCTGCGTGGTTCGGCGTTCAGCGTTGTCTTGAGGATCGACAGAACCGGCGTGATGCCTGATCCGCCCGCAAACCCGAGATAGTTTTTCCCCTGCGCCGGATCGAGCTGCGTGAAAAAGCTACCCATCGGCTCCATAGCTTCGAGCGTGTCGCCGGGTTTCAGGTCTTCGTTGGCCCATGTGGAAAATGCGCCGCCATCGACCTTTTTGATGCCGACCTGCAAGAGGCCATCGCCTTTGCCCGCGCAGATTGAGTAAGAGCGGCGCAATTCTGTGCCGTCAAATTCGCGGCGAAAGGTCAGGTACTGGCCTTGGGTAAACTCGAATGCGGTGCCGTTGGCCGGTTGCAGCGAAACCACGACCGCATCGCGGATTGTCTTGCGCACATCGGTGACAGTAAGCGGATGAAAGCGCGCCATGGGTGATCTCCTCAGATGCACTTGAAATAGTCAAAAGGTTCCAGACAATCCCTGCATCGCCACTGGGCCTTGCAGGGGGTCGAGCCGAACTGGCTGATGCGTTCGACATCTGTGCTGTCACAGCGCGGGCAAGCCTTGGGGCCGCCAGCGGCCTGTGGCGGGGCGATGCCGTATTCGACAAGTTTCGCGCGGCCTTTTTCTGACAGCCAGTCCGTCGTCCAGGGTGGCGAAATGCGGGATTGGATGCGCACCTCTTCTATGCCGTGGTCGTGCAGGGCGGTTTCGATGTCCATCGAAATTACACTGGTCGCGGGACAGCCCGAATAGGTTGGCGTCACGGCGATCTCCAGCGCGTCTCCATTCCATTGTACATCGCGCACGATGCCCAGATCCACCACCGAGATCACGGGGATCTCGGGATCAGGCACCTGATCGAGCCAGCTCCAGACGTCGGCGACAGCGGGTTTCATGTTACCAGCTGGCGCCCGGATAGGCGCGTTGCAGCCATTGCATTTCAGTCAGCATATGGCCGAGATGTTCAGAGTGGCGAAAGCCGCTCTTGCCGCCCTTGTGGGCAAAATTGTCATCGGGAATGGTCAGGGTCGCTTGCGCCATCACGTCTTTGACGCGTGCATCAAACGCTGCGCGCAAGGCCGCCAGATCAGGCGCAATCCCTGCCTTTGTCATCGCGGTGTCGATGTCGTCCGCCACAAAAAGCTCGCCAACATAGGGCCAGAGCAGGTTCAGCGCCGCCTGCATTCTGCGGTGGCTTTCGGAGGTGCCATCGCCTAGCCGGATCACCGTATCGCCCGAGCGGTCCACATGATACGTGGCTTCCTTGGCGGCTTTGGCGGCGATCTCGGCGACACGGGGTTCGCTGGATTGCTGCAAGGCATCAAGCATTGCGACATGCCAGGCATCGAAAAGGAACTGGCGCATCATTGTCTGGCCAAAGTCACCGTTGGGCTGTTCAACCAGCAGGGCATTGCGGAAATCCCAAACGTCGCGAAGCATCGCAAGATCGTCAGCGCTGCGGCCAGCGCCTTCGACTTCGCCGGCAAGGCCGAGCCACATCTGCGTCTGGCCGATCAGATCAAGCGCCGTGTTGGCAAGGGCTATGTCCTCTTCCAGCGCAGGCGCGACGCCACACCATTCGCTGACCCGGTGGCCAAGCACGAGCGTGTTGTCCCCCATGCGACAGAGGAATTCGAAATAGGCGGCGTCAGACATCACATCGCCCCCACGTCTTCGGGAATGTCGTAAAAGGTCGGGTGGCGGTAAACCTTGGATTCCGATGGCTCATACAGCGGCCCTTTTTCCGAGGGCGAGGACGCGGCGATATGCCGGGCCTCGACCGCCCAGATGCTGACGCCTTCGTTGCGGCGGGTATAAACGTCGCGCGCGTTCATGATGGCCATTTCAGCGTCCGGCGCGTGCAGGCTGCCGACATGGCGATGGCTCATCCCGTGCTGGCCGCGGATGAATATCTCCCACAGCGGCCATTCGTGGCGGCGCGGGGGCGTTTCGCTGTCTGGCGTGTCGGGATATGCGGAGTTTGGAGAGCTCATTCTGCGGCGACCTTTCTGCTTGCGCGTTTCTCGGCATGGGCCAACAGCCCGTCACGCACCCATTTGCCATCGTCCCACGCCTTGTTACGGGCGGCGAGGCGTTCGGTGTTGCAGGGGCCGTTGCCCTTGAGCACGTCGAAGAATTCGGACCAATCGGGTTCGGCGAAATCATACCCACCCTTGTCTTCGTTCCACGTCAGCGTGTCATCAGGCACGGTCAGGCCCAGATATTCGGCCTGCGGCACCGTCTGATCGACAAATTTCTGGCGAAGCTCGTCATTGGTGTTCATCTTGATCTTCCACGCCATGGATTGCGCGGAATGGACGCTGTCCTTGTCGCTGGGGCCGAACATCATCAGCGACGGATACCAGAACCGATTCAATGCATCCTGTGCCATCTTCTTTTGCGCAGGCGTGCCGGCGGCCATCTTCATCATAATGTCATAGCCCTGACGCTGGTGAAACGACTCTTCTTTGCAGATGCGGATCATCGCGCGCGAGTAGGGGCCGAATGAGGTCCGCTGAAGCGGCACTTGGTTCATGATCGCGGCGCCATCAACCAGCCAGCCCACTGCGCCCATATCGGCCCATGTCAGGGTGGGGTAGTTAAAGATCGAGCTGTATTTCATGCGGCCATCCAGCAGCATTTCGGTCAGCTCATCACGGGTCACGCCAAGCGTTTCGGCGGCGCAATAGAGATAGAGACCATGGCCTGCCTCATCCTGCACCTTGGCTAGCAGGATCGCCTTGCGTTCCAGCGTCGGTGCGCGGGTGATCCAGTTGCCTTCGGGCAATTGGCCGACAATTTCGGAATGTGCGTGCTGGCCGATCTGCCGGATCAGGTTCTTGCGGTACCCGGCGGGCATCCAGTCCTTGGGCTCGATCTTGTCGCCTGCATCGATGCGCTCCTGAAAGGCGCGTTCTTGCGGCTCCATTTCATCCAGCGTCTTGACCCCGTCGCCGGTCGATTTCACCATCTGTGCATACATAGTCATACCTCATCTCGGACGCGGTGCGATGGCCGCATGTATCAAGCTTAGCATATTCAACTGGCCGCCGATATCGCTCTGGCTCGCGTCTCCTCCGTGGGTCAGAATATCGCCGAACATTGCTGACCGCATGGTCGGCGTATTGCATGCGGTGATTCCATGCAAGTAAAAGTTACGAAAATTTCATATCCAAAGTGATTTGTAACTTGTTCAGACTATTTGATTTGATGGGTGGTGAGCCGCACGACACCCAGCCGGTTCGATAGGAGAGGCTTCACACCAATAGGCTAGCAAGATATTTTGGTACTAATTTACCAACCTAGCTTTAGGCTTGGGATGGGAATAGAGGCCGAGTGAAAAGGATGCTTCGAAAACAGCTACCCCTAAGAGGTGAGTCTGCGCACAAGAGTTATGTGCGTATTCAGTCTGCGGCGTTGTAATACCGTGCCATTTCGAGCCGGGTTTGGGTTCTAATGATCACGGCGCGGCGGACGGTCGCTGGATTGTGGCTAAAAAGTAGCCGATGGACGGGATGACACCGGCCGAATGCGCCGCGCGGAATAAGGCGACCAGTCTGGTCATGAAGCCGGAACGTGCCCGGATCCTGCGGGATTTCGATCCAAAGCATCCGAAGTGATAAAGACCTGCGTCTTGAACTCGGTGCTATTCCAGATATCTATTCAGCCAGACTGACGCGAGGCAACCAGATGATTCAGTACGCTCTGAAATGCGCTGAAGGCCATAGTTTTGACAGCTGGTTTCAATCGGCCAGCGCCTTTGACAAGCTTATGCAGTCGGGGATGATTTCCTGTGCCGTATGCGGCGGGACAGATGTTGAAAAGGCGATCATGGCACCCAGCGTGCGCAATGCGCGCAAGGACAAGGATGCGCGCGCGCTGTCGACACCGGCCAATCCTGCGGAACAGGCACTGGCCGAACTGCGCAAAAAGATCGAGAAAAACTCTGACTATGTCGGGATGAACTTTGCCGCCGAGGCCCGTGCGATGCATGAGGGCACGGCGCCTGAGCGGTCGATTTATGGCGAGGCCAAGGCCGACGAGGCGCGCAAGCTGGTCGAAGACGGCGTGCCCGTGGCGCCATTGCCCTTTACCCCCAACCGCAAGACGAACTGAGCCGTTATCGCCGTTCAGCCGCCCGTTTGCCCACTTGCCCTTGACAGACCCCTATCATATAGGCGTGCGAACTGACGGCTAAGGCGCATGGAAAGGCCCGGATCATGCCCGTACTTGTGATGAAATTCGGCGGCACTTCGGTTGCCAACCTTGACCGCATTCGGCGCGCCGCAAAGCGTGTCGGTGTCGAGGTGGCCAAAGGCTATGACGTGATCGTCATTGTGTCGGCCATGTCGGGCAAAACCAATGAACTGGTCGGCTGGGTCGAAGAAACCTCGCCTCTGTTTGACGCCCGCGAATATGACGCAGTGGTGTCGTCTGGCGAGAACGTGACCGCAGGATTGATGGCGCTGACCTTGCAGGAGATGGATGTTCCTGCGCGCAGCTGGCAAGGCTGGCAGGTGCCACTCCTCACCACGGACGCCCATGCGAGCGCCCGGATCGAAGAAATCCCCCCTGAAAATATCAACGCCAAATTTGCCGAAGGCATGCGTGTCGCTGTGGTTGCCGGGTTCCAAGGGATCGGGCCCGATGGCCGGATCACCACGCTGGGTCGGGGCGGGTCTGACACCACGGCGGTGGCCTTCGCCGCCGCGTTTGATGCCGAACGTTGCGACATCTATACCGATGTGGACGGGGTCTATACCACCGACCCGCGCATCACTGACAAAGCGCGCAAGCTTGACAAGATCGCCTTTGAGGAAATGCTGGAGCTTGCAAGCCTTGGGGCCAAGGTACTGCAAACCCGCTCGGTCGAGCTGGCGATGCGCTACAATGTCAGGCTGCGAGTTCTGAGCAGTTTTGAAGAACAATCCGACACGGCGGGAACGCTGGTCTGCGATGAGGAGGAAATCATGGAATCCAAGGTTGTGGCCGGTGTGGCCTATTCCCGTGACGAAGCCAAGATGACGCTGCTGTCCGTAGCGGACCGCCCCGGCATCGCCGCGACGATCTTTTCCTCGCTGTCCGAAGCCGGTGTGAACGTCGACATGATTGTTCAGAACATCTCGGAAGAGGGGCGAACCGATATGACGTTTTCCTGCCCCATCAACCAGGTGGCCCGAGCCGAACAGGCGATGGACGCCTCCAGAACGGCGGGCGAGCTGAACTTTGCCGAGCTGGTTGCCGACAAGGATGTCGCCAAGGTTTCGGTCGTCGGGATCGGGATGCGCAGCCACACCGGCG
Organism: Sedimentitalea sp.; assembly: GCF_039973035.1. NCBI lineage: Bacteria > Pseudomonadati > Pseudomonadota > Alphaproteobacteria > Rhodobacterales > Paracoccaceae > Sedimentitalea > Sedimentitalea sp. The sequence goes on along the minus strand of NZ_JBDWLR010000012.1, from coordinate 58,696 downwards.
TCGCCGCCAAGATGTTCCGGGTGTTGTCGACCGAGGGTATTAACATCAAGGTCATTACAACTTCCGAGATAAAGATTTCCGTTCTGATCGACCGGAAATACATGGAACTTGCCGTTCAAGCCCTGCATGATGCTTTTGAACTGGACAAGGCGGCCTGAGCACGATCCGCTCGGGCTGTCTGTTTGAGAGGGACTGAGCCAAGCGCATGGTGGAACGCACTGAAACCGAAAGTCGCAAGCTGCTGGGACGCTTGCGGAACGCTATGGCAGGCGATGTCGCAGGCCAGGCGCGGCTCGACAAGATCACTCATCTGATCGCGGACAGCATGGGCACCGAAGTTTGTTCGGTCTACCTGTTTCGCGATGAAGAGACGCTTGAACTCTGCGCTACCGAAGGGTTGCAAGCCGAGGCGGTTCACCAAACACGTATGCGGCTGGGCGAAGGGTTGGTCGGGCGGGTGGCCCGAACCGGCACCATCGTCAACACGCCCAATGCACCGGCCGAAAAGGGATTCCGCTATATGGCGGAAACCGGCGAAGAGAGATATTCGTCTTTTCTTGGTGTACCGATCCAGCGCTTGGGCGAAAAACTGGGCGTATTGGTTGTTCAGTCCAAAGATGCCCGCGTTTTCACCGCCGATGAGGCCTATGGGCTGGAAGTCGTGGCAATGGTGATCGCAGAAATGACCGAACTCGGCGCATTTGTCGGCGAAGGCGCGGCCTTGTCTGCACGGCACCAGCAGCCGGTGTTGTTTCGGGGAACGTCAGGTCAGGAGGGGGCAGCCGAAGGTCACGTCTGGCTGCACGAACCTCGTGTCGTGGTGGCCAACCCGATTGCCGATGATCCGCATCGCGAACTTGAGCGCCTGCAGGAAGCGGTCGAACAGTTGCGGGTTGGCGTCGACAAGATGCTGGAAATCTCGCGCAGCGGCGACTCCGAGCAACTACAAGTCCTTGAAACCTATCGCATGTTCGCCAACTCCAAGGGTTGGATGCGCCGTATGGAAGAAGACATCAGTCGCGGCCTGTCTGCCGAGGCTGCTGTCGAAAAGGAGCAGTCGCAGGCTCGTGTGCGCATGTCACAGGTGACCGATTCCTATTTGCGCGAACGGTTGAGCGATCTGGATGATCTGTCAAATCGCTTGTTGCGGATTCTCACGGGGCAGGGGCGTGAAACGGGTGCGGAACTGCCTCCCGATCCGATCCTGGTCGCGCGAAATGTTGGCCCAGCTGAATTGCTGGAGTATGGACGCAGCCTACGCGGCATCGTGCTCGAAGAGGGAGCGGTTGGCAGCCATGCGGCAATTGTCGCTCGGGCGCTGGCGATCCCGTTGCTGGTGCACGCCGGTCGGATCACGACCGAGGCGCTGAATGGTGATCATATCATGGTCGACAGCGATCAGGGCGTTGCCCACCTGCGCCCGGATGACAACGTGGTCACCGCGTTTCGTGATAAGATTGCGATGCAGGCGGATGCGCAGGAGCGCTATGCGTCAATCCGCAACAAGCCAGCCACCACTGAATGCGGCAAGACGATTGAATTGCACATGAACGCGGGCCTGATGGCCGATCTGCCGTCGCTTGAAGGGTCAGGGGCCGAGGGTGTCGGGCTGTTTCGTACAGAATTGCAGTTCCTGATCCGCAACCAGATGCCCAAGCGTACGGAACTGGCTGAACTCTATTCGCGGGTATTGGATTCCGCACATGGCAAGCGCGTCGTGTTCAGAACGTTGGACATCGGCTCTGACAAGGTGCTGCCCTACATGAAGCCGAACGACGAGCCGAACCCGGCCTTGGGATGGCGTGCGATCCGCGTTGGGCTGGACAAGCCCGGTGTCATGCGGATGCAGTTGCAGGCGCTGATCCGGGGGGCCAATGGTCGGCCATTGACGATCATGTTTCCATTCATCGCCCAGTTTGAGGAATACCGTGCCGCGCGCGCCGAGGTCGACAAAACCATCGCGAGGGAAGAACGGCTGGGGCATGTCCTTCCGGAAACGCTGGAAGTCGGGGCTATGCTCGAGACACCTTCGATGGTTTTTGCGCCCGAAGCCTTTTTTGAAGAGGTCGAATTCCTGTCCATCGGTGGCAATGACCTGAAACAGTTCTTTTTTGCCGCCGACCGTGAAAACGAGCGGGTGCGCCGGCGTTATGATACGCTGAACGTGAGTTTTCTGAGCCTGATTGAACGGATCGTCGAACGCTGTGCGCGAACCGGAACCCGGTTGAGCTTTTGTGGCGAGGATGCGGGACGTCCGATCGAGGCGCTGTGTCTTGCCGCCATCGGGATCAGATCGCTCTCCATGCGCCCGGCGTCGATTGGCCCAGTCAAGAGTCTGCTTCGCCGGTCAAACCTCGATGAGGTGCGTGACGTGATCACTGTCGCGCGTGAAAACGGCGAACAGAGTGTACGCCCCGCCGTCATGGAACTCCTGCGCAATCGAGGGTAATCCGCCTCCTATTTTCTGTGAAACGTGAGAATTCGGTAGGTCGTTCAGGTTGAGGGCCCTTGGCGGAATCAAATTAACGATCAGAGTGGCGGAAACAAATTAACGATCAGAGCTTGTTCGGAAGTCGGATGGTCAAATGAGCTTAACGTATTTGACTGAGCTTTTGCGCCGAGAGCGTTACGACCTAGGTGTTCAGTCCCGGCATCTGGTGGGGCGGGTGCAGCCCGCTAAAGGGCAACATTCCGTCATAAGCGCAATGCTTCAACCTCACGCGCCATATCTTCGGCCAGATCATTAAGCTCGGTCTGGTCGGTGCCTTGATGCAACTCCAGACGCAGCGCCGTGAGGTTGGCCTGGTATCGACGCGCCAATCTGGTTGGGTCGATATCGGCAGGCAATTCTCGCAATGCAATCGCCGCCTCGAACGCTTTGGCAATTTCAATCCGCATGGATTGCAGGTGGGCGCGCGAACGATCGGCGATCACCGCGTCTGTCGATCGGGTGTCGACAATCGTCTTGGTGAGCATGCAGGCCTGCCGCGCGGCGTCTTCTGTAGGCAGCGAGGCAAAGGCGCGCAGGTGATTGGCAAGCGCGCTCAACGGCGAGTCTGCCTGTGCGATCATCTTGCGAAAGAGGCCGCGCGAGGTCGCGAAATACTTGTCCAGTGCGAGGAGGTAGAGGTTTTCCTTGCTCTTGAACGCCGCGTAGATGCTGCCCGGCTTCATTTCAAGCGCCGCTTCGAGATCCTTTAGCGATGTCGCGTGATATCCCTTGTCCCAGAACAGGGACATGGCGGCGGTCAGGGTCTTGTCGCGGTCATAAGGTGCGGCGCGGGCCATGGGGTCAGGTCTTTTTCTGTTCCAGTTCATGCAAAATATTCGTGTAATTATCAACGCCCTGCGCCCCGGTCACAAGGTATTTGCGATCCAGAACCAGTGCGGGAACGCCTTGGATGCCTTGTTGAAGCCAGAACTTTTCGGCATCGCGGACGTTTTGCGCGTAGCGTTGATCCGTCAGAACCGCCAAGGCTTCGTCTCGATCAAGGCCGATTTCACCTGCAATATCCGCCAGAACAGCATTGTCGGAAAGGTTCCGGCGATCGGTGAAGTGGGCAGAGAACATCGCCAGTTTCAGGTCGTGCTTGCGCCCCTGTTCGTCGGCCCAATGCAGCAACTGATGCGCATTGAAGGTGTTGTGCATCCGAAACCCTTCGGCCCAACGAAAGTCGAACCCAAGGTCGGCACCCAATTCGGTCATTCGGGCGCGGCTTTCTTCGGATTGGGCACGGGTTGATCCGTATTTCTCGGCAATATGTTCGAACCCGTCCTGACCTTCGGGAGGCATTTCGGGGTTCAGCTCGAACGGATGCCAATGGATTTCATGGGTTGTGCCGGTCTCTTGCAGAGCCTTGGCAAGCTGGCGATAGCCGATGATGCACCACGGGCACATCACGTCCGAGACGATATCGATACGAAGCGGTTCCGTGGTCATGCGGGGTCCTTTCCTGCCACCACCCGCCGCGACGGTGCGGCGGGCGGCGATCAATGTTGCCTGTCACTGGCGAAACAGTGCTCAGGCGGATGAGTCAGCTTGCGCGACCTCTGATGATTGGGCCGCGCCTTTGCTCAGGCTGCGATCTTGCTGCGCGACCATGCAAATTTTTCGAACACCTTGTCCACAGGCGTATTCGCGAGGTGGTTGGTGTAGTTTGACATGATCTTTTGACTATAGCCCAGGATCACCTCAAGAATGTTGCGTTGGGTAAAGCCAGCGTCCAGGAATGCCTGAACATCGGCATCCGCAACGTTGCCGCGGTCACGGACAAGTTGCAGCGTGAAGGTGCGCAGGGCTTTCAGCCGGGGCGTCGGCAGAGGCGTTTCGTTGCGCAAGGCTTCGGTGATGGCGTCGTCGACTTTCATCATCTTGGCGATTCCGGTGTGGGCGGGCACACAGTAGTGGCATTCGTTTTCCACGTTGATCGCCTGCCAGACGACGGTCAGCTCGTCCTTGTCAAAGCTCGAATTCATGAACAGTTCGTGCAGCTTTTGATAGCCTTCCAAAAGCTCCGGTGATTCCGCCATAACGGCATGCAGGCCCGGCAGGCGGCCGTTGGCGGAAATGGATTTCGCAACAAGCGGCTTGGATGCTTCTGGCGCGGAGTCTTCGGTGTGCATTGTAAAGTCGGTCATCAGTCTCTCCTGAACGTTGGGTTTTTGTGAGTGGTGGGTCTGGACGTAAGAAATGAACCGGCAGAGCGAACAGCAATCAGGTGATCATGTGATCAATCTGAAGTTGGCGACAGCGACATCTAAATACGTCGCTGGAACGACTCGGAACATCTGGTCCGCTTTGGCGTTGATGAGGTCATGCATATTGCGTTTCCTTTACTGTTCATCCCGTGGCGAAGTGAGCCGGTGTGAGAGGGATATAGGGAGTTTGAGTGATTGCTCAATGTCCATATTGAGCAATCACTCAAATGTGATAAAGCCACAGATTAGCAACCGGTCAGCTACGGAGCAGCTAGATCGCCCCAAAAGATGTGTCGCCGATTAGAGTTGCGATCAGATGGTCGCCAACGCTTTCAATTTCCACGGACAAAGCATCGACGTTTCGAAAAATCAGGGCGTCCGAAGCGGCGTCGAAGTCCCTGATGACATCCGACCCGAAGTCCTCACGCCTCGCAAAACATCGACCAGTTCACCAGTGAACTCAAAGCAATTGAGATCGCCCACGACCAAGATTTTTGCATCCGGGTCACGTGCCAAAATCGGTTCGAAAACTGACCTCAAGCTGTTTTCTGTCCGGACACAGGTAGGGGCAGACGTTCCCGCTGCACCTGTGTTCACAGCGCTCTGCCGCCAGACCAAAACGGCCCAGCTAGAGTTTTGACGAGATGACTCCGGTGGCGAATCCACCCATCCGCAGCTCTCCGAAGAGGCGCTGATATTCCATCTTGGGGCAGAGGTTCTGGATCACGGTGACACCTCGTGCCTCTGCTTGCGCAGCTGCCTCGGCGTGTTCCACGCCAATCTGCATCCAGATGGTCTGTAAGTCGGGAAAGGTCGCGAGCGCCTCGTCCACGATCGGCGGCACCGCTTCGGAGCGGCGAAAGATGTCTACCATGTCAACAGGGCGATCGATATCGCCCAAGCTGCTGACCACCGTCTGTCCAAACAGCGCCTTTCCCGCATGTGCCGGATTGACCGGAACAACGGTATAGCCCTTGAGCCCAAGATAACGTGCCACGTAATAGCTCGGCCTGACGGGGTTCATCGAAACGCCGACCACGGCAATCACACGGGTGCGTTCCAAGACATTTTTCAGGAGGGTATCGGAATAGCTGCTCATGATTTTTATATAGCCGGTCCCGCATCAATAAAAAAGCGCCCAAGGCATTGCCTTGGGCGCAAAGTTTGGAACGAGGGACAGTCAAATGATGCGCGATTGTTCCGCTTCGCGATCCCTACCGATATAGGTGCGGCTGTTGCATTTTGAACAGGCCTCGCAGATCTGTGAACGCGACGGGATCGTGTCAATCGTCGCGAAGAACCGTGGGCCATCTGGTATCGGCCTCAGCGATGTAGCCGGCCATATCCTCGACCCACTGACTCCAAACGGCCTTGTTGTGAATCAGATAGAGCTTGCCGCCCTCAATGCGATACAGCATCGGATCCGTTTCCAGCACCATCCCCTGCGACACGCCGAATGCACAATACCCGCCATACTGTGGTGCATAGGCGCGGGGATTGGCCTCGAACTGTTCCCGATTCTGGCGCGACACAAACTGCCAAACCGCGCCTTTCCAGATCACCGCATGCATCGGGTCGCCGGGCAGGGGCGTATCCGAATTAAAATATGTCACCACGTCATAACCATCGACGGCTTTGCCGTGGTCCGCGCTAAACACAGGGGCGTCCGCGTGCGCCATCGACATCGCGCCGATCAGGCCAATGCACAGAGTCGCGAGCCAGCTCAGTTGCAGGTGCGGAAAGGGAGTCATTTTCATCATGCGGCTACAATGGCGATGGATCCCCCCGGAGAAAAGGTGGGATACGCAGTTGTGAAAGCAGCCTGTCCAAGCTGTGATCAATATTTCAGAGTGTCAGTCGAAGATGTCCTCGATCACGTCAAAGGCTTCGTCAAACAATTTGGAAAAGACGCTCTTGCGCTTCTTTCGCGATTTCGATTTGCGAACTTTGGTCGGCTTGGCGGTCTTGCGTGGAGTCAGCTCTCGATCCCCGCTCCGATCCTTGCGCAGCATCTTGAGATCGTGAAGCGGCGCCCCGCACGCCGAACAGGCCAGTTCGTGCCGGACTTCTCCTGCCAGCACCAGCGCCGCACGGGTTCCGCAATAGCAGCATGTGGCAATCTTTGTGGGGCGGGGCATCCGGTCTGTATATCTCCTTGAACGCCGTCGAGATATGCATCTGCGGGCTTGAGTTCAACTCGTTTTCAGGCGCGATCAACCCCGCGACGCATAGAGCGCCAAGGCCGCGGCGTTCGAAACGTTCAGCGACCCAAAACCACCTGCCGCGCGAATCCTGACAAGCTGATCCACAGTGTCCTTGGTCTTGGCGCGCAGGCCCGGCCCTTCGGCCCCCAGAACAAGTGCGACCGCATGATCGCTGCGTCCTTCGAGCGCGTCTTCAATGGTGTGCTCGGCCTCGCCATCAAGCCCGAGCACAAAGTAACCCATCTTTTGCAGTTCAATGATCGTGTCGGCGAGGTTGCGGACACGCAAATAGGGCTGCCGCTCCAAAGCACCGCTTGCTGATTTGGCCAGAGCCCCGGTTTCCGGAGCCGAGTGATGCCGCGTGCCAATGACCGCAGAGGCGCCAAGAACTTCGGCACTGCGCAGAATCGCGCCCACATTATGGGGATCGGTCACCCGGTCAAGCAGGATAACGCGCGGTGCGACCGCCCCGATGCAGACCTCGCTCAGGCTGCCCCATGACAGGGGTTTCACCTCAAGCGCAGCGCCTTGATGCACCGACCCCGGATCCAGTGGTGCAGAAAAATTGCGCGGATCTGTCAACTCCGGCTCGATCCCGGCCTCGGCAATCGCTTCGGCCAGTTTGGTCTGCGCATTCAGAGTCACGATCAGGCGCAGTCTCTTGCGGTGGGGGTTAACCAGCGCATCGCGCACGGCATGCAACCCAAAGAGCCAGACGGTCTCGTCACCGCGTGCTTTTTGGGCCTGTTCCTTTTCTACGACCCACTTGGGCTTTTTCATTGCGCTGACCTTTTACAAATGAACCGCAAGATGGGCGGCAAATCGACGGATTTTCCTGTTGACGCCCCTTTTGACCGCTTGTAATCACGCCTTCACGTCAGGCGCAATGCGCGTCTGTCAGTGGGCGACAGGCCGCAAGGTGTGGCAGGGGACTGTAACTCCCTCGCGGAGACGCACGCCTGGTTCGATTCCAGGGTCGCCCACCATCTTTCCCAGAGCTTTGATTTGGTCTGTATTTAGCGCAGGTGGGTCACACCATATGCCTTGCACCCGAGCAGTGAGTTTCGCGGTGCGGCATCTACTTCTAGCGCTTCCGTTTGCCAGTAGAGCACCATCCGGAGGAACAAGGGAGTCACATCTGACTCTATGGGTGCGGTTTTGCCCATGGCTGCCCGCAAATTATCACGTTACTTCAGATCGGCCGGGCAATCGATTCTACAGAACATGACAGGTATGTCGCCATTTTTCGATACTGGGATGCCTTATAAGGCGACCCGCTCAGACATCTCGCGACATTTGAACACTACTTGATTCTTCCTCGGTCTAAGTGCTTGCAGTGCGAGGAGAAAGCGGCAGTGTGATGGTAGGCCCGGCAGGACTTGAACCCGCAACCAAAGCGTTATGAGCGCTCTGCTCTAACCAATTGAGCTACAGGCCCGCCTGAACGCTGGGTATCATGATGAGCAGGGGCGTCAAGAGTGCGCGCACCGCGATGTGTTGCAAGCTGCATCGCAATGTTCTACCCCGCGCGCAGGCAGTACAGGGACAGCACGCATGACACAGGGCAAGAATGGCATTACCTATGCGGAAGCAGGGGTGGATATTGATGCAGGCAACGCGCTGGTCGAGCGGATCAAGCCAGCGGCCAAACGCACTGCGCGGCCCGGGGTGGCCGGTGGGCTGGGCGGTTTTGGCGCGCTGTTTGATCTGAAGGCTGCGGGGTTTGTCGACCCGGTGCTGGTCGCGGCCACCGATGGTGTTGGCACCAAGCTGCGGATTGCGATCGACACCGGCCATGTGGATGGCGTGGGCATCGATCTTGTAGCGATGTGCGTCAACGATCTGGTGTGCCAAGGGGCCGAACCTCTGTTCTTTCTGGACTATTTTGCCACTGGCAAGCTTGAGACGGAAACGGCGGCGCGGATCATTGAAGGGATCGCGACGGGTTGCGAAGGCTCGGGCTGCGCGCTGATCGGCGGGGAAACGGCGGAAATGCCGGGGATGTACCCGCCGGGCGATTTTGATCTCGCCGGGTTTGCGGTGGGCGCGATGGAACGCGGTACGGCTTTGCCCGACGGTGTGTCCGAAGGCGACGTGTTGCTGGGACTGGCCAGTGATGGGGTGCATTCAAACGGTTATTCGCTGGTGCGCAAACTGGTCGAGATGTCGGGATTGAAATGGCAGTCCGATTGCCCGTTCGGCGACGGTGATCTTGGGGCTGCGTTGCTGACACCCACGCGGCTTTATGTGAAACCGGCGCTGGCGGCGGTGCGGGCAGGGGGCGTTCATGCGCTCGCCCATATCACCGGCGGCGGGTTGACCGAAAACCTGCCCAGGGTTCTGCCCGAGGGGCTGGGCGCGAAGATCGATTTGTCTGCCTGGGACTTGCCCGAAGTCTTCAAGTGGATGGCAGAAGTCGGTGGCATGGCCGAGGCCGAAATGCTCAAGACGTTCAACTGTGGTGTTGGGATGATCCTTGCGTGCGATCCTGAGCAGGCCGCCAGCCTGACCGCTTTGCTGGCTGATGCAGGCGAAACCGTTCATCAGATCGGTACCGTGACTGATCAGCCCGGTGTCCAGTATCAAGGCGCGCTGCTGTGAGCCACAAGCGGGTTGCGATCCTGCTGTCAGGGGGCGGGTCCAACATGGTCGCGCTGCTGGACAGCCTGACCGGTGACCATCCGGCGCGGCCTTGTCTGGTTATGTCCAACGATGTGTCAGCGGGTGGTCTGGCCAAGGCGGCCGCGCGTGGCGTGGCGACGGCAGTGGTGGATCACAAACCCTTTGGTTCCGATCGCGCCGCCTTTGAGGCAGAGCTGATCAAACCCTTAATTGCGGCACAGACTGATATTGTCTGCCTTGCCGGCTTCATGCGGGTTCTGACAGCCGGATTTGTCGGGCAGTGGACGGGGCGGATGCTGAACATTCACCCGTCGTTGCTGCCAAAGTACCGAGGGTTGCATACCCATGCACGAGCGTTGGAGGCCGGAGACAGCGAACATGGCTGTACCGTGCACGAGGTGACTCCGGAACTGGACGAAGGGCCGATTCTGGGGCAGGCGCGGGTGCCTGTGCTGGATGGGGATACTCCTGACGTGCTCGCTGCCCGGGTCCTGACGCAAGAGCACCGGTTGTACCCGGCGGTGTTGCGCCGCTTTGCTGCTGGCAGTCGCGAACAGGTGCTGTTGCCCTAGGCGTTGCCTGCATCTGCTTTGCAATCGGCGCGGATTGAACTAAGGATTGCATATGAAGGCGTGGATCAAGCGCCTATCGCGCAAGAAAAACAACAACAAGCAGACGACAGCCCATCTATGAGAACACTCACAACGACCGCAGACCTTGCTGCCTTTTGCAAGGAAGCCCATGGCCAGCCCTATGTCACCGTCGACACCGAATTCCTGCGCGAGCGGACCTATTATTCCAAGCTGTGTCTTGTTCAATTGGCGATGCCGGGGGAAGGCGACGAGAACGCGGTTCTGGTCGATCCGCTGGCCGAGGGCATGTCGCTAGAGCCGCTGTTCGATCTGTTCCGTGATACCAACGTTGTAAAAGTGTTTCATGCGGCCCGGCAGGATCTCGAAATCTTCTGGGTCGAATCCAGGGTATTTCCGGAACCGCTGTTTGATACGCAGGTTGCGGCGATGGTCTGTGGGTTTGGTGAGCAGGCCGGGTATGAGACACTGGTGCGGCGGATCGCCAAGGCGTCCGTGGACAAAAGCAGCCGGTTTACCGATTGGTCGCGCCGCCCGCTGAGCGATGCACAAAAGAAATACGCGCTGGCTGATGTCACGTATCTGCGGCAGATCTACGAATATCTGGCCGCTGAACTGGAAAAAACCAACCGCTCTCGCTGGGTTGCCGAAGAACTGCAGATCCTGACCAATCCTACCACTTACGAAGCGGCGCCCGAGGATGCGTGGAAACGGGTAAAGACACGTACCAATTCGCCCAAGTTCCTCGCGCTGGTACAGGCCTTGGCGGCGTTTCGCGAACGCCATGCGCAGGCCAACAACATTCCACGGAACCGGGTGTTCAAGGATGATGCGCTGGTCGAGCTGGCCTCGGCAAAACCGTGTACGGTCTCTGACCTTGGTGGCCTCCGCCTGCTGCTACGCGAAGCGCGGCGCGGCGCAATTGCCGATGGTATCCTTGAGGCGGTCGAACGCGGTATGAATTGCCCCGCCGACAAGATGCCCCAACCTGATCGGCGCCGTGAAAAGCTACAGGTCAATCCGGCCTTGGCGGACCTGTTGCGAGTACTTCTGAAATCCAAGACCGAGAGCTCTGGCGTCGCGGCCAAACTGATCGCGCCAAGTGCTGATCTGGACCTGATCGCCGCGGGCGAACGTGACGTGCCCGCTCTTTCGGGTTGGCGGCACGAAGTGTTCGGGGCTGATGCGCTGAGACTTTGCGATGGAAAGATCGGGCTGGCGGCAAAGGGTCAGCTCGTGGTTGTGGTAGAGCTTTAATTCTAGCAGATAAAAATCTGTTTTTATTAAAAATTTCTGCTGAGCAGTCGGCGTGGATGCAGGCGTTTCTTTTTGGCGTGGGTCGGATCACGAAACCTCTAAGATCCTAAAGAGGTCCACCTGATCGTCATCGCCATAACTCCATCGAAATGATCATCTAGCGATTGAGATTGAGATTTTGTATTTTCTGGCGAGGCGCGCAAACCGAACCCGAATGCCGGTGATCCAGAACGGGATGTATGGCTAGATCGCTCAGCGCCGCCGGGATTGCATCGCGTTTTGCGCGCCAGTCACGACCACCTGCCTGATCCCGGCCAGTTCCTGACGGGTAAGCGATAATCCATCGTTTACCTTTCGGGACTGTTCGGATCCGATGGGCGTGTCATAGGGCGGATAACTGACGCGGAAATCCAGCTTCAGAATACCGTCCTCTGGGATCATGGTGCCACTCGGTGGCGTCAGGACGGCTGCGTAGGCCCCTTGGCGGCTGCCAATGCCTTCGGCCAGAATAATCGCCCCGGTGGGGGTCTGGTCGATCTGAAGTTTGGTAACCTTGGCAATCAGAACCGTTGTATCGGCTGCGTCGGGCCGCCGAAACAATCCCGGACGTTCGGCGGGGATCAACGGATTGGTGGCTTCGATCGGGGCCAGGTCCCCTGACGGCGGCGCATCGCGCCCACCAAACCAGCTGCGCCATCCACAACCGGACAGGATCAGGCTGGCGGCAAGAAGGACTGTGAGGGTCTTTTTCATTGGATGCGCCGTTTGTGTTGTCTTGCATCGGGTTATCGTATCACGGGGCCGATGAAAAGGTGCAAGGCAGGGGTAGACAGCACAGGTGTCGCGGCATACCTCGAATGCGTACAGACCAGAGGACCGCGTGATGGCCAGCCCCGCATTTGAAGATATCGTCGAGGATTTCGAATTTCTGGAAGATTGGGAAGACCGCTATCGCTATGTGATCGATCAGGGCAAGGCGATGGAGCCGCTGCCCGATGCGTTGAAGGTGCCGGCGACTAAGGTGGATGGCTGCGCCAGTCAGGTCTGGCTGCACCCGACGATTGAAGGAGGGGTGTTCCGATTTGATGGCGAAAGCGACGCGATGATCGTGCGCGGACTGATCGCGGTTCTGAAGGCACTGTACAACGATCTGCCGGTGGCCGAGGTTCCAGCGGTGGATGCGCGTGCCGAACTGGCGCGGCTCGGATTGAACGACCATCTGTCGGCACAACGATCCAACGGGCTGCGCGCCATGATCGAACGGATCGGCAAGGTCGCCGCCGCACATGTCTGACCCTGTCAGTCGGTGATGGGCGTCAGGGGATACTTATCGGCCAGAACCTTCTGCTGCGGCTGCCAGTCATAGCGGTGGTCGTCCTCAACGGTCGACCAGAACAGCCGCCCGCCATTGCGCCACGGGTCAAGCACGATACCACGATTCATCGGCTGGCCCCGTGCGCTGATCAGCGCGGTGGAATGGTCGATGCGAAAGGGATTGTCGGCATTGGCAATCGCCCTGTGAATGTCGAGCGTTCTGAAATTGGCCGCCACCAGCCGTGTTTCCATGTCTTCGGCCCAATGCCAGCAGAGTCCGCGCGGCTTGAGGCCCATATTGACCTTGGTGTTGTGCACCAAAGGCGGGTCGGTGATTTCATAGGCAATTGAGAGATGCCGGGCGTGGGCATAGGAAAGGTCTGCGGCCCGCGCTGCTTCACCGGGATCGACGCTCGGATCAAGGGCGAGAATGGCACGCGTAAGGCGTTCGGTGCCATCAGGTTGCTCAATAACCGGTGCCGAGCAGGCAGCAAGCGCCAGAAGCAGTAGAGCCGAGTAAAGTCGTGATAATCCTTGCCAGTGCACCTGCTGTTGTCCGCATTGTTTAGGCCGTGCACAGGGCTAACGTATCATACCGATGTTTGTCGAGCCTGACTGCCCGCCCAGGATTTCAGCGTGGTTTCTAGGTCGCCGTATCCTGTGGGGCGGTATTCAAATGCAAGCCCAAGGCGGTTGGCACAGTCCTTTGCCTTTGCATACAACGCCGGGTCATCGGTCTGCGCCTGATAGACCAGCTTGGTATAGTTGCCAAAGATCATGTCGCGCAGTTCTGGATGCCGGTCGAGCCCCATGGGTTTCCAGACAAAGGCATCAAACTGCCGGACGAGAAAGTCGGTCAGGTAAAAGGCGGTGATCTCGTCTTCTGCGCGGGCTTCAAAGGCGGTGTTGCCTTCAAAAAAGGAATAGCAATGCGGCCCCTTGACCATCTGTACGCCAAGCTCGTCACATCTCGCCTGAAGCAGCCCGCCCGTGCCGCAATCTGCATATACGACAAAGATCTCGTCGTAATCTGCACGATGATTGGAGACCGCTTCGGTGACGGCTTCGGTGATCTTGTCAGGATAGAGGTGCAGCTTTGCAGGCAGGCAGGTCAGGTCTAGATGATCCCAGCGGTTCTGTGCCTTGAGATCAAGGATTTCGCGTGCAAGCGCCCCGCAGGCGATCAACAGGATACGACCTGTGCCGCTGGCGGACAGGCCGGTGTTGGTCAGGGTGCTGTCGCTGATCTGATTCATCTTTGGTCCTGACAAAAAAGGCCCGCCTGAGGGGCGGGCCGATGTGCTTGGCAATGCCGCCCGATCAGGCGCTGAGCTGGTTGTGCTTGCGACCCATCCAGTCCTTGGCAGTTTCCACCGCAACGGCCGCGTCGCGGCAATAGGCGTCGGCGCCAATCGCCTTGCTGAACTCTTCGTTCAGGGGGGCACCGCCGACCAGAACGATATAATCTTCGCGCTTTCCCTGTTCAACGAGCGTGTCGATCACAACCTTCATATAAGGCATGGTGGTGGTCAAAAGCGCGGACATTCCCAGAATGTCAGCGCCTTCGCGGTCCAGTGCTTCGAGATAGTTTTCAACCGGGTTGTTGATCCCCAGATCGACGATTTCGAACCCGGCGCCTTCCATCATCATGCCGACAAGGTTCTTGCCGATGTCGTGGATGTCGCCTTTGACCGTACCGATGACCATCTTGCCAACGCGCGGTGCGCCGGTTTCAGCGAGCAGCGGCTTGAGAATGGCCATGCCGCCTTTCATCGCGTTTGCCGCGAGCAACACTTCGGGGACGAACAGGATACCGTCGCGGAAATCCGCGCCGACGATCGTCATGCCGCCGACCAGTGCTTCGGTCAGAATCTTGTAGGGTTCCCACTTGCGCTCGAGAAGAATATTGACGCCTTCTTCGATCTCTTCGCGGAGACCGTCGTAAAGGTCGTCAAACATCTGCTGAACGAGTTCCTCGTCGTCCAGTTCCGACAGGATGATGTCTTCTTCTTCCGACATACGCACAGTTCCTTGCTGGAGGGGACGCACCCCGTGATCTTATTTGATCGTTATTGCCATTTGGTCGCAGGGACACTCGATTATTTGCGACATTGGTGGCGCTGCAACCGACTTTTATCGTCGAATCCGACGAATTGATAATGAAGTCTACGCATAGAGATCATGGGGTTGTTGTGAATGTTCCCTGAATGTTCTATTTATTCCAAATGGGTGAACAGATTGCGAATGGGTCAAAGCAGCGGCGTGGGCGTGGTGCGCTTGGCAATGTGAGCGGGCGCTATGATCTGGCGCGCGAGGATGTGGATGACGGGTGGGAGGGGCAGGATGACCCGCGGGTGCTGCGCACCGAGGTTACCACGGAATCACCACGCCGGATCATCGCCTGGAACAAATCGCCCGACTTGCCGTTTGACCGCTCGATCAATCCCTATCGCGGGTGCGAACATGGCTGCGTCTATTGCTTTGCGCGGCCGACGCATGCCTATCTCGGTTTGTCGCCGGGGCTGGATTTTGAGACACGGCTTGTGGCCAAACCGGATGCCGCTGAAGTGTTGGAGCGGGAGTTGCGGTCAAAACGCTATCGGGTTGCGCCGATCGCCATCGGCACCAACACCGATCCTTACCAGCCGATCGAGCGGGACCATGGCATCATGCGTGCCTGTCTGGAGGTGCTGGCAGCGTTTCACCATCCCGTAGCAATTGTCACCAAGGGGGCGCTGATTGAACGCGATATCGACATTCTTGCCCCGATGGCGCGGCAGGGGCTGGCGCGCGTCGGTATTTCCCTGACCACGCTGGACGCGGGGTTGAGCCGACGGATGGAGCCACGCGCGCCTGCGCCGCGTCGCAGATTACAGACAATCGCGCGCCTGACCGAAGCGGGTATCCCTGTGCGTGTCATGACATCGCCGATTGTGCCGGGGCTGACCGATCACGAGGTCGAGGCATTGTTGAAGGCGGGCCGCGATGCGGGCGCTGATGCGGCAAGCTGGATCATGCTGCGTTTACCGATGGAAGTGTCCGAGCTTTGGCAAGAGTGGCTGGCCGCCTACGAGCCGGGCCGTGCAGAGAAGATCATGGCGCGCCTGCGCGAAATGCATGGGGGCAAGGACTACGATGCACGCTGGGGCCGCCGGATGCGGGGCGAAGGCACCTATGCGCAAATGGTGGCGCAACGGTTCAATGCGGCGGCTCGGCGCTTGGGATTGGACCGGCCAACAGCGCCCTTGCGGTGTGATCTGTTTCAGGTACCGATGCAGGCAGGCGATCAGTTATCGCTGTTCTGACATCGGACGGAACCAAGCGCGGAGAACAGTCAATGACAACAGATAGTAGCATGTGGGGCGGTGGGTATTGGGACGCCCGGTATTCGGGCGAGGGGTTTCGGTTTGGAATCGAACCCGCGGCCTTTCTCACCCAGAATGCAGATTGCCTTACCAAAGGGTCCCGCGTGCTGTGCGTCGCTGACGGGGAAGGGCGCAATTCAGTTTGGATGGCCAGCCAGGGGCATAACGTGACGGCCTTTGACGCCTCTGCCGTGGCGGTGGACAAGGCGCGCGGACTGGCGCGTGAAAACGGCGTGAGCGTCGATTACCACGTTTCGGGGATCGAGGATTGGGACTGGACCAAGACCTATGACGCGGTCGTTGCAGTCTTCGTCCAGTTCGCGCCGCCTGATCTCAGGGACAGATTCTTTGGGTGGATGGCGCAGGCCGTGGCCCCCGGCGGCATGCTGTTGCTGCACGGGTATGCGCCGCGTCAGGTTGGCTATGCCACTGGTGGACCGGGTCGAGAAGAGCACATGTATACCGAAGAAATGCTGCGCAAGGCCTTTGCCGGTTTTGATATCCTGTGTATTGTCGATTACGACGCCGAACTGAGCGAGGGCAGTGGCCACGCCGGGCAATCCGCGCTGGTTGATCTCGTGGCGCGCAAGCCAGCGGCGTGAACCGGGGCATTAGTCTGCCTTATGGAACGCTGTGTCGGGTTTGACCCTCAGGCGCGGCGACGTCCGCGACGGGCGCGGGGTTTTGGGGCTTCATCGCCGGTGCCATCGCTGGCCGAAGAAAATGCGCCAAGTGCCTCGGTGATCTGATCCAGCGTCGGGGCATCGCCACGCGGGCGGGTGTCGAGTGCGTCGCGCATATGGCGAAGATGCTCGGGCATGGTGCCACAACAGCCGCCGATGATCTTTGCGCCGCACGCGCGCGCCATCACGGCGTAATCGCCCATCAATTCAGGTGTCCCGTCATAATGGATGTGCCCGTCCACATATTTTGGAATACCGGCATTACCCTTTGCGATCAGCGGACGCTCGGTGCCTTGCGCGGCAAAGCCAAGCACAGTGCGCAGCAGGTCCGATGCGCCGGTGCCACAATTTGCGCCAAAGCCCAGCGGTGGGTTCTCAAGGCCATCGACCATGGCCACCATGTCTGCCGACGTCACGCCCATCATGGTCCGTCCGGCGGTGTCAAAGCTCATCGTGCCGCACCACGGCATGTCTGCAAGGGCAAAGGCCTCGGCAGCGGCACGGTACTCTTCCGGGGCCGAGATGGTTTCGAGCCACAGCACATCAGCGCCGCCTTCTTTCAGACCATCCGCCTGTTCGTGAAACATCTCGACCGCAAGCGCATGCGAAAGCGAGCCGACGGGTTCCATGATTTCACCGGTCGGGCCGACCGATCCGGCCACGATCACCGGGCGGCCCGCGGTATCTGCGACTTCTCGCCCAAGTTCCGCACCGACGCGGGACAGTTCGCGCACGCGGTTCTGCGCGTCATGCAGCTTAAGCCGGGCGGCGGTGCCTCCAAACGTGTTGGTCAGAAACAAATCGCTGCCCGCATCAACCGATCCCTTATAAAGCGCGATGATCTTCTTGGGTTCGTCAACGTTCCACAACTCGGGCGCATCGCCAGACATGAGGCCCATGTTGAACAGGTTGGTGCCGGTGGCACCATCGGCCAGAAGGACATCATGGCTGTCGAGCATCGAATGCAGGGAATTGGTCATTGGGGTTGCTGTCCTGTTTCACTTGCCGCGTGCGGGTGGGCGCACCTGCGGCGTTGCCTGCCTGTCGCACAAAAGGTGTCTGGCAGGCAAACCGGAAATTCTCATGTAGATTATGAGGTGGAGAGCCGGTGCGGGCGGGCCAGATCAAACCTGGTCCGCCACTCAATCGCGGGGAAGTGGCGCCCGGTACCGCCATTTGGTCAGGCCGCATAAGGCCGACCGTAGCAGGCTCGCGAAATACTTTCGGCCTGCTATGGGCCTTACTTGATCTCGCTCATGATCTGGCCTTTGGCGACGGCCATGTATTCGTCCAGCTTGGCGCGGATGGTGTCGGCATCCGCCTTGCTGCCAAGGTCAGCGACCAACTTGCGGACCACGTCCTCGCTTCCGGCTTCTTCGAAATCGGCGATCACGACAGATTTGGCATAGGCATCGGCATCGGCGCCGGATTTTCCCAGCAATTCGGCAGCCCAGAGACCGGTCAGCTTGTTGCGCCGTGCTTCCGCTTTGAATTGCATTTCTTCATCATGTGCAAACTTGTTTTCAAAGGCGCTTTCGCGATCATCGAATGTAGACATGGGTCGGACCCCTCCGGTTTAAACTTTCCCCACAGATATGTTGCCCAACGGGCGCAGACGCAAGAGGGGGCGCGCCGCTTGCGACACTGCGTCCCTTGCACTATAGCGGCGACTGAGAGCCCGGTGCTGTGTCCGGGCCGGACATTCCCGAAAGGCTGTTTATGGCGCGTCGCAAGAAAATCTATGAAGGCAAGGCCAAGATTCTCTATGAAGGCCCGGAACCCGGCACCATTGTTCAATATTTCAAGGACGATGCCACCGCGTTCAACGCGAAGAAAAAGGATGTGATCGACGGAAAGGGTGTTCTCAACAACCGGCTCAGTGAATTTTTCATGACCGGGTTGAACACGATCGGCGTGCCGACTCACTTCATTCGCCGCCTGAACATGCGTGAACAGCTGGTCCGCAGCTGCGAAATCGTGCCGCTGGAAATCATCGTGCGTAATTTTGCCGCCGGTTCGCTGTCGACCCGTCTGGGCATCGAGGAAGGCACCCAACTGCCGCGCCCGATTGTCGAATACTGCTATAAGGACGACGATCTCGGCGATCCGCTGGTCACCGAAGAACATATTGCCGCCTTTGGTTGGGCCAGCCAGCAGGACATGGACGACATCCTGAGCCTTGCTTTGCGGGTGAATGACTTTCTGTCCGGCGTCATGCTGGCGGTCGGTATCCGGCTGGTGGACTTCAAGATCGAGATTGGCCGTGTTTACGATGGCGATTTCCAACGCCTGATCATCGCCGACGAGATCAGCCCTGACAGCTGCCGCCTGTGGGATATCGAAACCGGCCAAAAGCTCGACAAGGATGTGTTCCGCCGCGATCTGGGCAACCTTGCAGATGCCTATTCCGAAGTGGCGCGACGTCTGGGTGTGATGCCCAAGAATTCCGGCCCGATCACCAAGCCGACGCTGATCAACTGAGACAATTGCGCGGATCGCCTCCGCGCGCCAAGAACAGAGGACGACATCATGAAGGCACGTGTGCATGTGATGCTGAAGAACGGAGTACTGGACCCGCAGGGCGAGGCTGTGCGCCACGCATTGGGTGCCATGGGGTTTGACGGGGTCGCCGGTGTGCGGCAGGGCAAGGTGATCGAACTTGAACTGGAAGACGGCACAAGCGAAGCCGACGTGACAGCGATGTGCGAAAAGCTGCTCGCGAACACGGTGATCGAATCCTACACGGTGGAGATGTCCTGATGCGCGCCGCAGTCGTCGTATTTCCCGGTTCGAACTGTGATCGTGATCTGGCCGTGGCGTTTCGCGAGGCGGGTGCCGAGGTCGCGATGGTCTGGCACAAGGACACGTCGTTGCCGGATGGCATCGACATTGTCGGCGTTCCGGGCGGGTTTTCCTATGGCGACTATCTGCGCTGTGGCGCAATCGCGGCACAATCTCCGATTTGTCGTTCGGTCAAGGCGCATGCGGATCGCGGCGGCTATGTGATCGGGGTTTGTAACGGCTTTCAGGTTTTGACCGAGACCGGCATCCTGCCCGGCGCCTTGTTGCGCAATGCGCGATTGAAGTACATCTGCAAAACCGTTGATCTGAAAGTGGAAACCAGCAACAGCGCCTTTACATCGGCCTATAATGCCGGCGATGTGCTCGGTATTCCGATTGCGCATCATGATGGCAACTATTTCGCCGATGAAGCGACACGCGCCAAGTTGCGGGATGAAGATCGGATTGCCTTTACCTACGGCGATAACCCCAATGGCTCGGTTGATGACATCGCTGGCATCCTCTCGGAAAATCGCCGGGTTCTGGGCATGATGCCGCATCCCGAACGGGCAGCGGATTCCGGGCATGGCGGCACCGATGGGGTGGCGATGTTCCGCGGATTGACCGGCGCAATGACGCCGGCGTGACTTGAGCCAACGGCACGACAGGCGTAGCCTGTCATAATGAACGATCCGGTCCAGAAAAATCAGCTGATCTCAGGCTGGCCGCGCTCAGATAACATCGGATGGCGGGTGCGTCTGGCGCTTGTGTTGCTTCTGGTGATCGCTGCGGCGACCATCTGGGTGACCAACCGCCTGATGACTGACCGGTTCACGGAAAGCACGCGCAACCGGGCCGAATTGCGTCTGGCGCTTTACAGCGGCAACCTCGTGAGCGAACTGCGCGGAAACCGCAGCATGCCGCAACTGTTGGCGCGGGACCCGACGTTGATCGGGGCGTTGAATTCCAGTGATTACAGTCAATCCACACAGCGGTTGATTTCTTTTGTCGAGGACCTGGATGCGGCCTCGCTGCTGTTGCTTGATCTGGATGGCCGCATTGTCGCCGCGACGGACCGCAACCAACTTGGCTCGCAACGGGGCAGTGAGTCCTATTTCGTGGACGCGATCCGCTCGAACGCGACGATTTTCTCGGTGAAGGAGCTCGAAACCGGGGGGTATCAGTTCTTTTACGCCCGCCGGGTGGAAAGCGGTGCGAACGTACTTGGCGTTATCGTGGTCGAGGTCGACCTGCAGAAATTCGAACGCGCCTGGGGCGGCATTTCGGATGCGGTTATGGTCGCGGACAGTACCGGCACCATCATCCTGTCGACTGAAACGCGCTGGCGTGGCTTGACCGAGAACGAGGCACTGCAACGGGAGACGCCGCACAGCGCAATAGAGCGCGCGATCCAAGCGACCTCGGACTGGGCGGCCGTGCCAGCCGAGGCGTATCTTGCTGGCGAGGCGGTGATGCGAATGGAACTGAGGATGCCGGTCTATGGCTGGCGGATGACCTCGTTCACCACATATGCCTCGATCCGTGAACGGGTGAATGGCATCCTTGCGCTTGAGATCATGGGATTCGCCATCTTGCTCGCGTTGGTGTTTTACGCGCTCAGCCGCCGCACGGCGCTGCGCATGGCATTGTTCCAACGCGAGTCGGCAGAGCTTCGCGCATTGAACGCGAGGCTGCAGCGGGAAATTGCCGAACGTAAACGGGTGCAGGAAACGCTGGCGGTGACTGAGCAATCGCTGGCTCAGTCAAGCAAGCTGGCGGCCTTGGGTGAGATGTCCGCAGCGGTCAGTCATGAACTCAACCAGCCTCTGGCGGCGATGAAGACCTATCTTGCGGGTGCGCGGCTGTTGCTGCGCCGGAACCGGCCCGAAGAGGCGGTGTCGTCTTTCGGACGTATCGACGATTTGATCGAGCGCATGGGCGCAATCACCCGCCAACTGAAATCCTATGCCCGCAAAGGCGGCGATACATTGGCCCCGGTAAATATGGGGGATGCGCTGGCATCTTCGCTGTCAATGATGGAGCCACAGCTGCGCCATCGTCAGGTACAGATCACACGCATCCTGCCGGACGAGGACGTCTGGGTGATGGGCGACCGGCTGCGGATTGAGCAGGTGATGGTCAACCTCTTGCGCAACGCGCTGGACGCTACCAAATCGGTCTCAGAACCGGAAGTTGAGATCATTCTGGCGGCGGGCGAAACCGCGTCATTGACCGTACGGGACAACGGAACCGGTATCGAAGAACTGGAGTCGTTGTTTGAGCCGTTTTATACAACCAAGCAGCCCGGCGATGGGGTCGGCTTGGGGCTTGCCATTTCGTCTGGTATCGTAAACGACCTCGGCGGAAGATTGATTGCACGCAACGCGCGGGAACGTGGAGCGGTGTTCGAGATGCAGTTGCCGATCCTTGAGGACGATCTCGAGGCGGCGGAATGACAAGGGACGAATGATGGCTCAGGCGATGAAAATTGCGATCGTGGATGACGAACAGGACATGCGCCAGTCGATCAGCCAATGGTTGGCCCTGTCCGGTTACGACACCGAGACCTTTTCCAGCGCGGAAGAAGCGCTCAAGGCGTTGGGGCCGGAATATCCGGGGATCGTGATCTCCGACATCAAGATGCCCGGCATGGACGGCATGCAGTTCCTGAAAAAGCTGATGGGCAGTGACAGTGCCTTGCCTGTCATCATGATCACCGGCCACGGCGATGTCCCTATGGCCGTTGAGGCGATGCGGGTTGGTGCGTTTGATTTTCTTGAGAAACCGTTCAACCCTGACCGCATGTCGCAACTGGCCAAACGCGCCGCCGGTGCACGGCGGCTGACGCTCGACAACCGTGCCTTGCGGCGTGAACTCAGCGATGGTTCGCAATTGATGAACAAGCTGATTGGGGCCAGTCCCGTGATGGAGAGGTTGAAAGAAGACGTGCTCGATCTGGGGCAGGCCGATGGCCATGTGTTGATCGACGGGGAAACCGGCACCGGCAAGACGCTCGTGGCGCATGCGCTGCATGCGGTGGGCAGCCGGGCGGGCAAGAAATTCGTGCTGGTGAACTGTGCGGCGCTCGAAGAAGACACGCTGGCCAAACGCCTCTTTGGTCCGATGCTGCCCGAGGACGAACGCCTCCCGGCGATGGAAGAGGCGCGTGGCGGAACGCTGGTGCTCGAAGACATCGAGGCGCTGAGCGAGAGCCTGCAGGCGCGACTGTTGAGCGTGATCAACGAGCAGGGTACACCTGCGGAAACGCGCCTCATCTGTATCAGCAACCTACAGGAAGCGGGCCGGACCTGCGAAGACGCGCTGCGGCCTGATCTGTTCTATCGCCTTGCCGCCCTGCGGATCACCGTGCCGCCTTTGCGGCAGCGTGGTGAGGATATTCTGTCGCTGTTCACCCGCCTTTCAGAACAGTTTGCCGATGAATATGGCTGTGATGCACCCAAGGTGACTGCGCAGGAAGCAGCGCAGTTGCTGCAGGCCCCCTGGCCGGGAAATGTGCGCCAGTTGATCAACATCGCCGAGCGCGCCGTGCTGCAATCGCGCCGGGGCAGCGGTACCATCGCGTCGCTGCTGATGTCGGACCACGAGGAAATGCAGCCGGTCATGACCACCGAGGGCAAGCCGCTCAAGGAGTACGTCGAAGCGTTCGAGCGAATGCTGATCGACAACACCATGCGGCGGCACAAGGGCTCAATCGCTTCGGTGATGGACGAGCTTTGCCTGCCCCGCCGGACGCTGAACGAGAAGATGGCAAAATACGGGCTGCAACGCTCCGATTATCTCTAGGGGCTTGCGCAACTGGGGCGCGGTGGCGGAATATTCACGTGAAGCGCGCGAATATCCCATTGTAATTGTCAGTTGACTGCCATTATGCTTGGCAGACGGATGCTACGCATTATCGCGTGAACGAGTCCGCTTTAGAGTTTTTCTGTTTCAGGCTTTGGCGATACCGATCCGATTGACTGAACAGACCGCTTGTGCCCCGAACGGGGCAGATACCTTCCTGTACCCGAAACCCGGGCGACGGGGATATAAATGGGCAGGCCAAGGATATCATCCGGGTCTGTCGGAGAAGAACCGCGATGACGCGCGCGCGAACATTGAGACATGAGGCAGGGGGGCTGAGGCCCGTACCTTGCCGCGCCGCGTCTGAAATCGCCCTGACAAGACACTCTCCCATGCGTGCCCGCCCGCCAGGACGGGCGCTGATGCGATTGTGCACTAAGGAAACATGGCAAAGAAAATGCTTATCGATGCCACCCACGCGGAAGAAACCCGCGTTGTGGTGGTCGACGGAAACAAGGTCGAGGAGTTCGATTTTGAATCCGAAAACAAACGCCAGCTTGCTGGCAACATCTATCTTGCAAAAGTAACACGGGTCGAGCCGTCGCTTCAGGCGGCTTTTGTTGACTACGGCGGAAACCGGCATGGTTTCCTGGCGTTCTCGGAAATACATCCCGATTATTACCAGATCCCCGTCGCTGACCGCGAGGCATTGATGGAGGAAGAGCGTGCCTATGCCGAGGCAATGAAGGCGCGCGATGAAGAGGAAGAGAGCAAACCGACCCGGTCCCGCCGGTCGTCGTCGCGCTCGCGTTCGCGCTCCAAGGCCGCCGAAACCGTGTCTGAGGATGCAAAGGCGTCCAAAGAGGTCGAGTCTGAAATCAATGGCATGGAAACCATTGATCTGACCGAGGATGACGCGCCCGAGGCCGCAGACGTCGAAACGCCCGAGGGCACTTCTCCGATGGAGACGGTGGCCGAAACGCCGGTCGAAGAGCCCGAGCCGGACACCCTAGAAGACGATGCGACATCTGCCGAGGACCCCGAAGCAGAAGCGTCGGACGATGATGACGACAGTGACGACGACGCGACCGAAGCAAAGGGCAGCGATGCCGCAGCCAAGGATGACAGCATCGAATCCGTTGCGGATGACGATGATGCCGAAGACATCCGGCCACCGCGCAAGCCGCGCCCGCGGCGCTACAAGATTCAGGAAGTGATCAAAGTGCGCCAGATCCTTCTGGTGCAGGTCGTCAAGGAAGAGCGTGGCAACAAGGGTGCTGCGCTGACCACCTATCTCAGCCTCGCAGGCCGTTATTGCGTGCTGATGCCCAATACAGCGCGCGGTGGCGGTATCAGCCGCAAGATCACCAATGCTGCGGACCGCAAGAAACTGAAGGAAATCGCTTCGGAAATCGATGTTCCGAAAGGGGCAGGGCTGATCGTTCGGACCGCAGGTGCCAAGCGCACCAAGACCGAAATCAAGCGCGATTATGATTATCTCAAACGTCTGTGGGAACAGATCCGCGAACTGACGCTGAAATCCATCGCGCCGGCCAAGATCTATGAAGAAGGCGACCTGATCAAACGCTCGATTCGCGATCTCTATAACCGCGAGATCGACGAGGTGTTTGTCGAAGGCGAGCGTGGGTATCGCATCGCCAAGGACTTCATGAAGATGATTATGCCGTCCCACGCCAAGAACGTGAAGCAATACGCGGATCAGATGCCGCTGTTCGCACGCTATCAGGTGGAAAGCTATCTCGCCGGGATGTTCAACCCGACTGTCCAGCTGAAATCTGGTGGTTACATCGTGATCGGCGTTACCGAGGCGCTCGTGGCCATTGACGTGAACTCTGGCCGGGCGACCAAGGAAGGCTCGATCGAGGATACCGCGACCAAGACCAACCTTGAAGCTGCCGAAGAAGTGGCACGCCAGTTGCGGCTGCGCGACCTTGCGGGCTTGATCGTGATCGATTTCATCGACATGGACGAGCGCAAGAACAATGCTGCGGTCGAGAAGCGCCTGAAAGACAAGCTCAAGACCGATCGTGCACGCATTCAGGTGGGCCGGATCTCCGGGTTCGGGCTGCTTGAAATGAGCCGCCAGCGTCTGCGCCCCGGCATGATCGAGGCAACGACCCAGCCCTGCGCGATCTGTCATGGCACCGGATTGATCCGGTCCGACGACAATATGGCGCTGTCGATCCTGCGTCAGATTGAGGAAGAGGGTGTTCGCCGCCGCAGCCGTGAAGTTCTGGTCAAATGCCCAGTGAACATCGCGAACTTCCTGATGAACCAGAAACGCGAGCACGTGGCGCAGATCGAAATGCGCTATGGCCTTTCGGTTCGGATCGAAGGTGACCCGCATCTGGTCAGTCCCGATTTTGCGATCGAGAAGTTCAAGACCGCGAGCCGGACCGTTCCGGTTGCGACCGCGCCGGTGGTTTCTGTCGATACATCGTTGATGGATCAAGTGGATTCGGACGAGGACGAAGTGGAGGCAGAGGTCGAGGAACCAGTCGCCGCCGAGGCCGAAGAGACCGAAACCAAACCCAAGCGCAAGCGCCGTCGGCGTCGCCGTCGCAGCAAGTCGAGCAGCTATTCCAATGGCGCGGACGACGAGTCGCAGGCGGAGACTGCAGAAGGTTCTGAAACAGGTGCGTCCGATGAGGCTCCTGCAGAGGACGCAAAGGCGGGCGACGACACGCAAGCTGAGGGTGAGGAGAAGGCAGAAGACGCGCCCAAGTCCGCGTCAAAGCCGAGCCGCAGCAGATCGTCGAGCCGGTCCAAATCGTCAAAGTCCAAATCCAAGGATGAGGACGCTTCGGAAGCGGCGACAGTGGCCGTCGCTGAAATGGATTCCACATCTGAGGACGCTGCGGAGGACAAACCCAAGGCCAAACCGACTCGGACACGCTCGAGCCGAAGCAAGAGCAAGCCCAAAGCCAAAAGCGGCGCAGAGGCAGAGACCGCCGAGGTGGTGGAAACCCCGCCTGCGGATGAAGCGCCCGCTGCGACGCCTGAACTGGTTGCCGAAAACCCAGAGCCGAAACCTGAGCCAGTCGCAGAAGCGCCAACACCGGCTCCTGAACCGGCTGCGGTCGAAGCAACACCCGAACCGGCGGCTAAAGAGCCAACCCCCGCACCTGAACCGGTTGCTGAGGAACAAGCGCCTGAGCCCGTCGCGGCGGAGGTCCAACCGGAAGAGGCGGTTGCTCCGGCTGAACCGGCCAAGCCCAAGCGGCGCGGCTGGTGGTCACTGGGCAGCTAACCTAGTTGAGTTCGAGACAAATAGGGGGCGTGCCAAGCGGCGCGCCCCTGTTTCGTTCCGGATGCGATAGGTGTGGTCAGCCGCCTTTGCGGATCAGGTAAACCTGGTGCGGGCCATCATCGCTTTGTGAAAGCAAAGTGTGCCCGGCCTCGAAACAGAAATGTGGCACGTCAATCAGCGCCGCGGGATCGTCGGCCCACATCTGCAAAACAGCGCCTGCAGACAGCGATTTCAGTCGCTTGCGCGCCTTAAGAACGGGCAGGGGGCATAACAGCCCGGTGGCATCCAGCGTGTCGGAAATCTCGGTCATACGCGGCAGTTAATGCGGATATTTCATCCTGTCCACAGGGTTGTGACCGTGATCACGCTTTTGCCCCAGTGACCTTGATCGCGCGATGGCCTATGGCGATGTCATGTTCGGAATAGATATCTTTGATGCGGCGCTGTTGCCCGCGATGATCGTTGCGCTGAGCGCCGGGATCATCAGTTTCCTGTCGCCTTGCGTGCTGCCCATCGTGCCGCCCTATCTGGCCTATATGAGCGGCGTGTCGCTACAGGAACTTGGCACCGAATCGAGCGCGCGCAACAAGGCGCTGCTTCCTGCTCTGTTTTTCGTGCTCGGCCTGTCCACCGTTTTTCTGCTGTTGGGGTTCACCGCCTCAGCAATCGGCACGATGTTTTTGCAATATCAGGGTTGGTTCAACACCATCGCGGGTATCCTGGTGATGATCTTTGGCGCCCATTTCGTGGGTGTCTACCGGATCGGATTCCTCGACCGCGAAGCCCGCCTTGATGCTGGCGACCGGGGCGGCAGTGCCTTTGGGGCCTATGTTCTGGGTCTGGCTTTTGCCTTTGGTTGGACCCCCTGTATCGGGCCACAACTGGGCGCCATTCTGTCTCTGGCAGCGTCCGAGGCTTCGGTTGTGCGCGGCACTGCTTTGTTGGCGGTCTATGCTGCTGGTCTCGGCATTCCATTCCTTCTGGTCGCGGCGTTCCTGCCCCGTCTGGGCGGGCTGATGGGCTGGATGAAACGCCATATGGAGCAGATCGAACGCGTCATGGGCCTGTTGCTGTGGACCATCGGCTTGCTGATGCTGACCGGTGGTTTTTCCAGCTTTTCCTATTGGTTGCTTGAACGCTTCCCGGCGCTTGCGACGCTTGGCTGACCTCTTACGCTGCTCTGCACGACCGGCTAAGGTGGCGACAGAGGCAAGAGGGTTCAAATGAGCAGCGATCCAGAGCAGCGGGTTTATCGCCGCCGGGTGTTCTATGTGCCCGGCTACGATCCGATCCATCCCCGTCGCTATCGCGAGCTGTATCGTAAGGAAAGCGCAAGTCAGGCCGCGATCTCAGGCTATCAGGTCGCTGTTGTTGCTGCGCCAAATGACGGTCCATTCGGCTGGAAGGTCAATGCCACGATCGACGGGGCAGAGATCGAAACACAGTTCACTGTTCTGGTCTGGTCCGACCTTGTCCGGGATAGCATGGCTGGATCCATTCTAGCCACCTATGGGCACCTCTTGCGTACGGCCTGGACCTACATCGGAACCGGGGCGTTGTGGCGGCTGATGCAACTGCGCAAGGGGCCGGTGATTGCGGCGCTGTATCCTGTGGCGTTTCTGCTGCTCCAACTGGTGCTTGCTTGCGCGACGGGGTGGGCTGTCAGCCACGCCTTATTGTTGGTGCTCTCGTGGTTCGGGTTGGCTTTCTGGGCGGTCGATCTTGTTGTCTGGGGGCTGGGTGTGGGTGCGGCCTGGGCTGTCTTGTCTTGGTTCAGGGCCAGGGATGGTCGGTTCTACGCCTACTACCTGATGCATGACTATGCCTATTCTGCGCAGAGGAACGGGGAATATCCTGCTGAACTTGAGGCGCGGATTGTCGAATTCACTGACCTCGTGGCCAAGGCGCTGCAGGAGGACGTCGACGAAGTCTTGCTGGTCGGGCATTCCTCGGGCGCGCATCTGGCGGTGTCGCTGCTTGCAGACCTATTGCGCGCCGGGCGCCTGCCATCGGGCGGACCCGCGCTTGGTTTCCTGTCATTGGGTCAGGTCATTCCGATGCAGTCCTTTTTGCCTGAGGCTCATCGGTTGCGTGCGGATCTGCATTATCTGTCAGAACGGCAGGAAATCACATGGATCGACGTCACGGCACCGGGTGATGGTTGTGCCTTTGCGCTCTGCGATCCGGTTGCAGTCAGTGGCGTGGCCCCAGCTGGCAAACGGTGGCCATTGGTCCTGTCTGCTGCTTTCTCGCAAACTCTTTCGCCGGAGCGGTGGCGCGCCCTGCGGTGGCGCTTCTTTCGTCTGCATTTCCAGTATCTCTGTGCTTTTGACCAGCCTGGGGACTACGATTATTTTCGCATTACGGCCGGCCCGCTTACTCTAGCCGAACGCTATTCCGCGCGGCCAGCATCCCCCTCGCGGATTGAAAGGCCAGTGTCGAAATACACGGGCCTGACCGCATCATGAGACCACCAAAGCCACCATCGCGCCCGGACCGGGTCTCGCTCTGGCGCTATGGCCGTCTGTTTCGCAAGGATATTTTGTCAGCCCAGCCCGCACGGCTCTATCGCGCGTGGATGGCAGAGTTTCGCACGCCGTTTTTTCGCTCGTTTCTGATCAACCAGCCAGACCTACTGCAAATCGTCTTGCGGGAGAGACCTGACGATTTTCCCAAGTCCAACCGGATCAGCGAAGGGTTGCGTCCGCTCTTGGGAAATTCGGTGTTTCTGAGTAATCATGAGACTTGGAAGAGACAACGGCGCATTATCGATCCGGCCTTTGAGGGTGGACGCCTGCGCGATACCTTTCCAGCCATGCAGGCCGCCGCCGAGGCAGCCGCCGCGCGATTGCGGCAGAGCGGGCAGGAGCCCGTTGATATCGAACCGTTGGCAAGCCACATGGCGGCGGATGTCATCTTTCGCACGTTGTTTTCAATTCCGATCGAACATGAGACGGCGGCACAGGTGTATCGGCTGTTTCGCGACTATCAACGCAGCCAACCGATTCTGAATCTGGCGGCTTTTGTGCCACTGCCCCGATGGATGCCGCGGTTCTTCAGCCGCCGCACCCGTCAGACGGCCAAGGAAATTCGCGCGCTGATCACAGATCTGACCAGTGCGCGGATGGCTCAGATCGAGGCTGGCACGGCGCCCGACGATCTGGCGACCAAGATCATGATAACCGCTGATCCCGCAACGGGTGAACGGTTCAGTACCGAAGAGATGGTCGATCAGGTCGCGATCTTCTTTTTGGCGGGGCACGAAACCAGCGCATCTGCCTTGGCCTGGGCGCTATATCTGCTGGCAATTTCTCCGGACTGGCAGGATCGTGTTGCCGCCGAGGCGCAGGACTGGGGCGAGGGGACATTTTCGCAGATGAGCTGGCTGCGCCTGAGCCGGGATGTGTTCCGCGAGGCGCTGCGTTTGTATCCGCCTGTTCCCATGATGGTGCGCGAGGCGCAATGCACTGAACAGTTTCGCAATCGTGAAGTGCCCAAGGGAGCGCAGATCGTGATGAGCCCCTGGCATCTGCATCGTCACGAACGGCTCTGGGATCGGCCGGACGACTTTGATCCGGATCGCTGGCACACCGATAATGGCCGGAGCTGTCAACGAAGCGCTTATATGCCCTTTTCAGCGGGTGCGCGCGTCTGCCCCGGCGCGGGGTTCGCGATGGTCGAGGGGCCTTTGCTGCTGTCGACGCTACTGCGGGATGTCCGCGTCGAGCCGGTTCTTGATCGTGAACCTGTCCCGGTCGCGCACCTGACAGTGCGCGCAAAGGATGGCATCTGGTTGCGCGTGAGCCGGCGTCAGGATTGAACCGGGGTTCGCCTTGAAGGGCATTGCCTAATCAGCAGGTATTGATGCGTTGAGCGGATCAGGTTGCATCCTTGTCGAGGTCTTCGCCTGCCGCGGCCAAGGCCGCTGTGACAAAACCGGAATAAATTGCGTCTGCAGTCGCGGTGTCATAAACCGCCGTCCAGTTTGCCGAGGCTTCGCGGTCAACAAACCCGATGAAATCCTGCATCGCAGCACAGCAGAGGAATTCGTCGGGCAGATCATCGGACGCAAGTCGGGCCTTTGCGCCCTCAAGCTTGGCAAAGCGACTTACCAGATTTGAATCACGGGTATCGTGCGCCCACTTGCTGAACCGCTTGCGACCTTGTCGTTCCCGAATGTCGTTCAACTTGCGGTTATGCAGATCTGCCGCGAGCGCCAAATGCGTTTTTGTCTCGCGGGCCTGGGTCAAAATCTTCAACACTATCTTGCTCACAATTTCAGGCGAACTGCCTGCCCTCAATCTGGTCGTCCTACCCAGTGACCCAACCGCTATCTTGCTCATTAAAGAGCGTTCAGTTTCATCCTGCCGGTGAAAATGGGCTCAATTTGGGCATGATTCTGGCATTTCCGACGCTCCTTCCAGAAATCGCGAGATATACGACACCCCTGACAGACCCTTTTTGCTCAATGTACCTCGGCTCGTGTGGACCGAGGCTATCTCGTATCAGTAGCGCCATACCTCCGTTCAAACCGTTAACGCCTGTGCAGTCGTTTCGTCGAACCCACGGCAATCCGAGATACCGGCGGCGAAGTCTTCGCATGGCTGGCAGACGCCGAGGCATTTTAGCTCTGTTTCGGTGGCCATGCCTTGCCCTATGGCTGGGCGGGCTTTATGGCGGGATCGGATTTCCGGAGAGACCCATGCCCAAGCCCAAACCACAGCCCGCATTTGTTCTTGTGCGTCCACAAATGGGCGAGAACATCGGTGCATCCGCGCGCGCGATGTGGAATTTCGGGTTGGACCGGATGCGGATCGTGGCACCCCGCGATGGGTGGCCAAACCCGGCGGCGACGGCTTTGGCCAGCGGGGCGGGCCGGTTGCTGGACGCAGTGCAGCTTTGCGACGATGTGGTTGATGCGACGGGTGATTGTCATTTCGTCTTGGCAACCACGGCACGGACACGGGACCTCACCAAGCCGGTTGTCAGCCCTGAACGTGCCATGCAGATGGCTGCCGAAAGGATCGCCGACGGAGAAAAGGTGGCGGTCTTGTTCGGTCCCGAGCGGGCCGGGTTGGAAAACGAGGACATCGCCCGTGCCAACGTGCTGATCTCGGTGCCGGTCAATCCTGAGTTTCCGTCTCTCAATCTCGCGCAATGCGTGTTGCTGCTGGGATATGAATGGCGTCGCCAGACCGAGGCTGTCGCTGCCGAGATCGACAATCCCGGAAAATCCGGATGGGCGCAGGGGATTGAGGTCGAAAAGCTGGCGCAGCATTACGAGGCGCGTCTGGACGAGGCCGGGTTCTTTTTCCCAGAAACCAAGGCCGACAGCATGAAGGTCAACCTGCGCAACCTGTGGTCACGCTTGCCGTTGACCCAGGCCGATGTCCAGATCCTGCACGGCATCCTGCGACAGATGGTACGCTGGAAGGAACGGGGCCGGTGATGGCTCTGGACGGGACGGATGGACCGACCTAGGGTCTGGGCAAATCGCGAGCGAGGCGGAGATGAGCGAAAAACGTAGCATTTTCGAAGAGGTATCCGATCAGGGTGCGGCAAAGCCGGCTGCTCAACCCGGGCTGATCGACAAGGGGCGCGGAGGCGCGCGGCGTGGCATTCGGCTGTGGCTGATGCTGCTGTTTGCGCTTGTCGTCGTGATGATCGCGGTCGGCGGTCTGACGCGGCTGACAGATAGCGGTCTTTCGATCACCGAATGGCGACCAGTCACTGGCGCGCTGCCTCCGATGTCCGAAGCTGACTGGCAGGCAGAATTCGACAGATACAAGCAGATTGACGAGTTTCAGGTTCAGAACCAGTGGATGGAGCTCGCCGATTTCAAATCGATCTATTGGTGGGAATGGGGGCATCGACAACTGGGTCGGGTGATCGGGTTGGTCTGGGCCATCGGGTTCGCGGGCTTTTTCGTCGCTCGCAAGATCCCCGCAGGCTGGACAGGGCGTCTGTTTCTTGTCGGCGCGCTTGGTGGGCTGCAGGGGGCCATCGGCTGGTGGATGGTCTCGTCTGGTGTGACACAAGGCGAAGGCATGACCGATGTTGCCAGTTATCGGCTGGCGGTTCACCTCGGATTGGCCTTTGTCATTCTTGGTTTCATCGGCTGGTATGTCTTCATGCTCGGCCGGGAAGAGCGTGAGTTGATGCAGGCCCGTCGCGCGAAAGAGGGGCGACTGTTTGGGCTGTCGACGGGACTTTTGCACTTTGCTTTTCTGCAGATTTTGATCGGGGCGTTGGTCGCCGGCATTGATGCGGGGCGTAATTATCCGGAATGGCCGCTTATGGATGGCCAGCTGATCCCAACTGACATCTTTGTGATTGAGCCAATCTGGCGCAACTTTTTTGAGAACGCGGGATTGGTTCAGTTCATTCACCGCATGACTGGGTATCTTTTGTTTGTATTCGCGGTCGTTGTTTGGAACCGCGGGCGGCGGAGTGCCCATGCGGCCACGCGCTTTGCATTTAACGCGGCGTTTGCGGCGATGTCGTTGCAAGTCGTGCTGGGCATCGTGACGGTGCTGTACGGTGCGCCGTGGCAAGTCGCCATCCTGCACCAGCTGGCAGCCGTTCTGGTCTGGACGCTGATCCTGCGCGCCCGGTTCCTGAGCGCCTATCCCATAGCGACATCGGTGAGAGGATGATCCACATGACGGCATTTGACGCATTGATGGCGTTCCAGCGTGAAACCTCGGCTCTGGCTCAGGTCGCCGGTCGCCTAGGGTGGGATCAGGAAACGATGATGCCGCGCGGGGCGGCAGCGCAGCGCGGTCTGGAAATGAGCGCCATGGAATCGATTCTGCATGCACGTCGCTCTGCTCCGCAGGTCGGGGAATGGCTGGAAACGGCCAAGGCGAGTGCGCCTGCCGATATTGCGCAAATCCGCGAGATACGGCGGGCTTATGATCGTGCCAACAAGGTTCCTGCTGATCTTGCCAAACGGATCGCACAGGTCACATCAGAGGCGCAGGGGAAATGGGCCGCAGCACGGGCGGCAGAGGATGTGGCCGCCTTTCTTCCGGTGTTGGAAGAGGTTGTTGCCCTCAAGCGCGAAGAAGGCGCAGCGCTGGCCAATGGCGGCGATCTCTATGACGCGATGCTTGATGATTACGAACCGGGCACGACGGGCGTGCAGATTGCGGCCATTTTTGACGCGATGCGCCCGCGCCTTGTCGACCTGCGCGCGGCCGTTCTTGAAAAGCCCAAACCCAAGGGTGTGACCGGGCAGTTTGACGACGCGACCCAAATGGCTTTGAGCAAGGAACTCGCCAAAGCGTTTGGATATGACCTGAACCGTGGGCGGGTGGACAAGGCCGTTCATCCGTTCAGTTCCGGCAGCGGGTCTGATGCGCGGATCACCACCCGGACAAGCCCGACCGATCCCTTCAATTGCATCTATTCGACAATCCACGAAGTCGGACATGCCGCCTATGAACAGGGGATCGATCCCGCCTATGCCTTGACTCCACTGGGACAGGGCGTGTCCATGGGCGTGCATGAAAGCCAGAGCCGGATCTATGAAAACCAGCTTGGCCGCTCGCGGGCGTTCACCGGCTGGTTGTTCGATCGGATGAATGCGACGTTCGGAGATATCGGAATTGATGACACCGGTGCGTTCTATGCCGCCGTGAACAGTGTCGAGAACGGATACATCCGTACCGAAGCTGACGAGGTCCAATACAACCTGCACATCATGCTGCGCTTTGATCTTGAACGGGCGCTGATGTCGGGTGACTTGCAGGTTTCGGACCTTGAAACGGCCTGGAACGACCGGTTTGCCGTCGACTTTGGCTATGAGGTGGACAGGCCGTCAAACGGGTGCTTGCAGGATGTGCATTGGTCGGTTGGCCTGTTTGGCTACTTCCCGACCTACTCGCTGGGCAACGTCTATGCAGGGTGCCTCAATCAGGCGCTGCGGGACGCTGTACCCGATCTGGATGCGCAACTGGCCGCAGGCGACACGTCCGGCGCGACGGACTGGCTGCGCGAGTCTGTGCAACGGCACGGCGGGCTCTATGCGCCCCGGGACGTCATTAAGAAAGCCAGCGGGATAGAGCCATCCGAAGCTCCGTTGCTGGACTATCTGGAAGCCAAGTTCTCGGGCATCTACAGTCTTTAAGACGTATCGGCAGAACCTTCTTGCAACGGCTCACCATTTCAAGAAGAGCGTGGTCATTCTGCATAAAGGCCGAATGCGTTTCCGCCTGTCAGGGTGCTGTGGTGCAATCTGGATAGGCACCAATGTCGACAGATCGACCTATTTTCTCATTCATAGCTTGTGGGTGTCCAGCCTTTGACCGCGCCTCAAGCGAGCAACGCGGATCAGGCTTATTCACCTGCACGGCGTGACTGCAAAATTAAGTCGAAGCAGATCATGTGGTCGTGGCAAGGTGTCAGGTCAGCGACGCGCAGAACGATTGAATGCGACGACATGCTTCTTTCAATGCTTCATCAGCCGTCGCATAGCTGACCCGGAAATTCGGGCTCAGACCAAAGGCTGCACCGAAAACCACGGCGACGCCAACGTCTTCGAGCAAGGCCGTGGCAAAGGTTTCATCATCCTCGATCACCACGCCCGCCGGGGTTGTTTTGCCGATCAGGCCAGAAATGGATGGATAGACATAGAACGCGCCCTCTGGCGTCGGGCAGGTGATCCCGTCGATCTCGGACAGCATCGACACCACAAGATCGCGGCGGCGTTTGAACGTTTCGTTGTTCGGGGCGAGGAAATCCTGCGGGCCATTCAGCGCCTCGACCGCAGCCCATTGACTGACCGAACAGGGGTTTGACGTACTCTGGCTCTGGATTTTGCGCATGGCTGCAATCAGCGGAACGGGACCAGCCGCATAGCCAATCCGCCAGCCGGTCATCGCATAGGCCTTGCTGACGCCATTGCAGGTCAGGGTGCGTTCGTAAAGACGCGGTTCAACCTCGGCCGGGGTGCAGAATTCAAACCCGTCGTAGGTAAGATGTTCGTACATATCATCGGTCATCACCCATACATGCGGGTGACGCATCAGAACATCTGTCAGCGCCTTTAGTTCGTCACGGGAATAGCCCGCGCCGGTCGGGTTGGATGGAGAGTTGAAGATGAACCACTTGGTTTTTGGCGTGATCGCGGCCTCAAGTTGATCAGGTGTCAGCTTGAACCGTGTCTGCAACGAAGTCTCGGCAATCACCGGTGTGCCGCCCGCCAACAGAACCATGTCCGGATAGCTGACCCAGTAGGGGGCAGGAATCACCACCTCGTCACCGGGATTGAGTGTCGCTACCAGAGCATTGTACAGAATCTGCTTGCCGCCGGTACCGACGCTGACCTGCTCGGGTGTATAGGTCAGCCCGTTGTCCCGCAGAAACTTGGCGCAGATCGCCTGTTTCAACTCTGCGATCCCGTCCACAGCAGTGTATTTCGTCTTGCCCGCCTCGATGGCGCGAATACCCGCGGCCTTGATGTTGTCCGGTGTGTCGAAATCCGGCTCTCCCGCGCCGAGGCCAATGACATCACGTCCGGCCGCCTTCAGATCTTGCGCCATGTTGCTCACAGCGATGGTCGGAGACGGTTTGACACGCGACAGTGTCGCAGACAGGAAACTCATATCAGCCTCGATTTGTATGTTTGTCGCGACTGTCATAGGTTGCCGCCGACAGCCGATCAAGCAGGTTTCAACGCGACTCACAGGAGAGCGAAAATGAACGACCAAAACACCGACTGGTACGGGCCGGACGCCGCAACTTTCGGTGATCGCGTGGCAGGTGCGCGTGAGGCTGCCAACATGAACCAGTCGGAACTCGCCCGGCGCTTGGGGATCAAGAAAACGACACTGGTTGGTTGGGAGGACGATGTCTCCGAGCCCCGCGCGAACCGCCTGTCAATGTTGGCCGGGTTGCTGAACGTTTCGATCAAGTGGCTCTTGACCGGCGAAGGCGAAGGCCCCGCCGCGCCGGATGATGTGACCGTCGGCGAGGATTTTGCCGGTGTGTTGGCGGAACTCAGGGAAATTCGCGCCGTGATGCGCACCAATGCCGAGCGCGCCGCAAGAGTTGAGAAGAAACTGCGGCAGCTGGTGCAAGAGCGTCAATGACAGAGCAGCGCGATACCCGGATCAAGCGGCTCAAGATGCGGTCAATGCGGCGCGGGATCAAGGAAATGGACCTGATCCTGAGCGCCTATGCGGATGCGAATCTGGCCGGAATGACGACGGGCGACCTTGATCTCTATGACGCGCTTTTGGAAGAGAACGATCAGGATCTCTATCAATGGGTGACCGGGCAGGCGGCAACGCCTGCGCGCTTTGGTTCGCTGATCGGCGAAATCGCGCAAACCTTTCAAAACTGAGATGAATTCGGTTTAACCGATTCTTCGGGTTTTCCCGTCAATCTCTGACCCGAGCAGTTCGAGTCGGAGAGACGGATGAGTATGGAAATGCAAGTAGGCCCGGTTACCCAAAAAGGATTCATGACCGGATATCTGGAATCGCTGG
The DNA here is from genome assembly GCF_039973035.1 of Sedimentitalea sp. NCBI lineage: Bacteria > Pseudomonadati > Pseudomonadota > Alphaproteobacteria > Rhodobacterales > Paracoccaceae > Sedimentitalea > Sedimentitalea sp. The sequence continues at coordinate 21,614 of NZ_JBDWLR010000012.1, read as the reverse complement.
CGTTGGTCGAACGGCTGCACCGGCTGTTGCTTGACGTGATCAAGGACGAATTCGAACGCGTGGGTATTCTGGAGATCAATGCTGTTCAGGCATTGCTGCTCTTCAATATCGGCGAGAACGAGGTCACGGCGGGAGAATTGAAAACCCGCGGATACTATCAGGGCAGCAATGTCAGCTATAACCTCAAGAAGCTGGTCGAGATGGGCTATATGCACCACCAGCGCTGTGAGATCGACCGGCGGTCTGTCCGGGTCAAGCTGACGCCGCGTGGTCGCGAGGTTCGCGACATTGTCGCCACGCTTTTCGCGCGCCATGCCGAGGGGCTGGAGGGCAGGGGCGTGATCGATGCCGATGGCATCGACGCCATCACCACGTCGCTGAAGCGGGTAGAACGCTATTGGACCGACCAGATCAGGTATATCTACTAGAACATTCCGCGCGATATCCGGCAAATCCGGGATCTAAGCGTTCTGCACGCACGGAAGGTGTTTGATGTCCCGGATTCCCGCACCGCGACTAATGGTTAAATCACTGTCGTTCCGCACCAGCACCAATGTCGTTGGACTCCCCGCCAATGCGTTAAATTGCATGGCGCCTCCGGCGTCCGGTGTTTAACTAGGCAGACGCCCCCTCAGACTTGATCGTCGCGCCGCCAATTCCCCCGTAAATTTCCTTGCCAGCCTCTGGCACCTGCGACTGCTCTCGCCTAAGACGGGGGCAAGCAGGAGCCGTCGCAATGTCCCACATCACCCTCATACGTCATGGTCAGGCCAACACCGGTGCACGGGATGAGCTTGAGTATGACCGACTCAGCGAATTGGGCCACCAACAGGCGGCGTGGTTGGGGGATCATCTGCGCATCGCGGGCAGCCATCACCCCCGGGTCTATTGCGGCACGCTTACCCGTCATATCGAAACCGCCAGCGGCATGGCCGTGGGCGACGCGGTACAAGACGAGCGGCTCAACGAGCTTCAGTATTTTACCCTGTCGCAGCTTCTGGATGAACAGCATGGAATTCCGATTCCGCAGGAGCGTGAAGGCTTTATCGCCCATCTGCCCAAGGTCTTTGACGCCTGGCGCAACGATGAACTTGAGGGTGCGCCCGAGAGCTTTGAGGCGTTTGAAACCCGGGTAAACGATGCTCTTCAGGAAATCGCCACGGAAAGCGGTCCGGCGTTGGTGGTCACCTCGGGCGGGTTGATTGCGATCGCAATGCGTCGGTTCATGGATCTGAACATGTCTGCCACGGCACGCGTGGCCCTGGCCATCATGAACACGTCGATGCATCGCCTGTTTCCCATCGGCGAGCACCTCAGCCCGGTATTGTTCAATGCGGTGCCGCATCTCGATACGCCAGAGCGGCAATTCGCCCAGACTCATTTCTAGGAGATCGACGGAATGCTGACACTCCACTACATGCCAGGAACGATCTCGATTGCCACCGCGATCGCACTCTTCGAAGCAGATCTGCCATTTGAGGCGGTCAAAGTCGATTTCAAGACCGCCGAACAGACCAAACCCGCCTATCATCAGATCAACCCCAAAGGCCGGGTGCCAGCTTTGGTCACGGATCAAGGCACCCTTACCGAAACCGGGGCATTGCTGGAATTTGTCGCCGCCAGCGCGCCCAAGGCAGGTCTTGTTCCGCAGGATGCCATGCAGGCCGCGCGGATGCGCGAGGTGATGTATTATCTCGCGTCCACCATGCATGTGAACCACGCTCACAGGATGCGCGGTAGCCGTTGGGCCACCCGGCAGGAGTCGTTTGATGACATGACCGCCAAAGTGCCCCAGACCATGTCCGAAAGTGCAGCCTATATCGAGGCCCACGGCCTCGCGGGTCCGTACGTTCTGGGGGATGCCTTCAGCATTGCCGATCCCTACCTGTTTGTGATCTGCGGCTGGCTTGAGGGCGACGGTGTTAATGTCGCAGACTATCCCAAAATCACCACGTTCATGGATGCCATGAACGCCCGGGCATCGGTGCAAACCGCACGCGCCAAGGGCATGATCTGAGGAAAATTCTTGATGACACATCTATGGGTTCGGGCGGAACAACGGGCAAACGAAGAGCGCGTCGGTTTAACGCCTGCAGGCGCTGCGCAATTGATTGAGGCGGGAGTGCGCGTCACGGTCGAAGAAAGTTCGTTTCGTGCCATCCCTCTCGACGGTTATCGCGAGGTTGGATGCGAAATCGCTGTTGAAAACAGTTGGCCGGATGCCCCTGCTGACGCCATCATCTTTGGCCTTAAGGAACTGCCCGAAGACGGCACACCCCTGACCCATCGGCACATCCTGTTCGGCCACGCCTACAAGGGGCAGCCAGCTGGGCAAATCCTGCTAAAGCGGTTCAAGGCTGGCGGCGGCAGGCTCTATGATCTTGAATATCTTGTCGATGAATCTGGACGGCGGGTGGCCGCGTTTGGTTATTGGGCCGGTTTCGCAGGCGCGGCGGTTGCACTGAAATGTTGGGCCGCGCAGCAACGTGATGAAATTGCCGGTCCCGTGTCGACCTATTCTGGGTCCAAGGCGCTGTTGTCCGAACTCGCTGCTGAACTCAAGGCAATCGGTGCGCAGCGACCCACGGCCTTGGTGATCGGTGCGCTTGGTCGCGTTGGCTCTGGTGCTGCTGATCTTTGTGCAGAGATGGACGTGCCGGTGACGAAGTGGGACATGAAGGAAACCGCCCACGGGGGGCCGTTTCCCGAGGTTCTGGACCACGACATCTTTCTGAATTGTATCCTTGCCCGCCCCGATACACCCGTCTTTGTACCCGCCATCGCCAAGACCGCGCCGCGCCGATTGACCGTGATCGGCGACATCGCCTGCGATCCGGACAGCGTGTTTTCGCCGGTCAAGGTTTACGATCGCACGACCACTTGGGATGAGCCAGCGTTGCGGGTTCAGGATGTGCCCGTTCTGGATGTCACGGCCATCGATAATTTGCCCTCGATGCTGCCGGTTGAGAGTTCCGAGGACTACGCGGCGCAACTGCTGCCATCCTTGCTGACACTGGATGATTTGTCCGGAGGTGTCTGGGGCCGCGCCAAGGCGACATTTGACGAACACAAGAAAGGACTCTGAGAAATGACAATTCACTGGTGTGGAACCGGTCTTTCGGCAATTCCCGGCCTTCGGCGTCTGCTTGAGGCGGGCCATGATGTCACCGTCTGGAACCGGACAACGGACAAAGCGCGCGAAGCCGTTGGCGATTTGACCGACCGGATCAAAGCCTTTGATATCGATGCATTGGCCGGGCAACTGGTCGCTGGAGATGTGATCGTTTCCATGCTGCCCGGCGACTGGCACGTTCCACTCGCGGAACTGGCCATCGCAAACAAGGCGCATTTTGTCAGTTCCTCATACATCGCGCCTGAAATGCGCGCGCTCGATGCCGCCGCACAGGCCGCTGGTGTTGCTCTGGTCAACGAGGTCGGGCTTGATCCGGGGATCGACCACCTGATGGCCCATGCGTTGATGGACGAATACCGGGCGTCGCCGGCGTTTGACGCTGCCAATCACATCAGCTTCATTTCCTATTGCGGCGGTGTTCCCAAAAACGCGAACCCGTTTCGCTACAAATTCAGTTGGTCGCCTCTGGGCGTGCTGAAGGCTCTGCGCTCTCCCAGCCGTTCAATCCGGTCCTACTCCGAGTTGCAGGTAGATCGCCCATGGGACGCGATCAGAAGCTATGCCGCACCACTGCCAACACCGGAAACATTTGAGGTTTATCCAAATCGCGACAGCCTTCCGTTCATGGAGCAATACGAGTTTGAGGACGACTGGCAGGTCAAGGAATTCGTGCGCGGAACCTTGCGTCTGAACGGGTGGGCCGACGCATGGAAAGACGTGTTTGCCGAGGTGGAAACGCTGTCAGGCAGCGAAGGCGACGCACGGCTTAAGGAAATGTCGGACCAGTTCTGGGCCGAGCACGCCTATGACGAAGGCGAACCCGACAGGGTGGTGCTGTGCGTCAGCCTGGACGCCGAGCAGGATGGCGTTTCGGTCTGGCACAAGACCTATGTGATGGATGCCTGGGGGGATGCGCGTGGCACCGCCATGGCGCGGCTGGTTTCGATTCCGGTTTCGCTCGCAATCGAAGCGGTGCTCAATCACGAGATTGCCGCCGGGGTCCACGCCGCCCCCAGCGATCCCAAGCTGGTGGAGCGCTGGATGGGTGAAATCGACAGGTTGGCACAACATCTGCAAATCGTGGACCATCTTGCCTAGGGGCGAGGATGCCTACATGAGGTCGTCTTCGGCCTCGGTTGCAGAAATTCCAAGGGCGTCCAGACCATTTTCCAGATGGTCGGACATATGCGGTGTTCCCAACAGGTAGTCAGCGCAAGGCACGGACGCCTCTGTCTTGGCCGTGGCAATGGCCTCGGCCAGGTTGCCAACATCGAAACTATCGCGCCCGATCCACATGATGGCGACCAACTCGGCCTGCTCATCCTCGCTCAGCCGCTCGATAAAGGCGCGCAATTCGCCCTCGGCACGGTGTAATTCGCGCGACATCAGGATCACCTGTGCCACCTTGCGCGGGGAAATCTCGAGCATGACGTTCTCTCCTGTTCGCTGTCTGATGCCTCAAACTGCCACGGGAGATTTGGGCACGTCCTTGATCTTGCGCAAATAACGATGGCCTGATGCACAGGTCAGGGCCTGTCGATGCAACCGGTCATGTGATCAGGCGACGCTGAGTGTTTGAGTGGCCAGATTGCCGCGCTATTCGAAATACTCGGTGTTCATCGAATGAATCTCGGTAATCGTGCCATCCAATCGGCCCAGATGGGTCCGGATAACATCTTCGGCCTTAGCTGCATCGCGCTCACCAAGTGCTTCAACCAAATCGCAATGATCCTGATACAACGTGTCGATTTCGCTTTTCCGTCCGAGGCTGAGAACACATAATCTGTCGATCTTGCGCTTGCACTCCCGAATGGTGTCGAACGCCAAGCGGTGACCTCCCAGTTCGCAAATCTGTTGGTGAAAGTCGTAATCCAGCGCGTGAAAGGTTTCCGGCTGATCACGCTCCATCGCGTCCATCTGCTGGGCAAGGTTTCCCCTCAGAATTTCGCAGTTCTCGAGTTTCCAGTTTGCGCAAGCGCGACGTATGACTTCCAATTCGACGGCCAGTCGCACGAACCGTTCATGCGCAATGCGTTCCATCGAGAAGCCGCGCACTTCGGTTGCCTTTTGCGGTCGAATGAGCAGCAGATCTTGCGACTTGAGCTTGTTGAACGCATCCCGCACGGGCTGGCGGGATACGCCGAACCGCTTGGCGATTTCCACCTCTGACAGTTTGGTTCCCGGCAACAAGGTGAGCGACACGATCTCTTCGTACAACCTGTCAAAGACCATGTCGGTTGTCGTGCGGCGTTCGGTTACGTCCGTGGCAATCTGCATTCCGCGCCCTTGCTAATTTCTTTGCCCAATTGAGGGGCGAAGACCACTTTGTGTTATCCGCTTAAAAAGGAGCGACAACGCCATCCCTCCACCACTTGAACGGCTCGGCGCTGGCGGTCCGCACATGCGAAGTTTATTATCTGTCTGGTATGCTAGTCATCTAATGGGGGTAGCGCAATACATTCCTGTACACAGCCGGTGCAGCCCTCGCATTTCGGGGCGGCCACTGGGACCGCCCTTAGAAGCAAGCGATTGCGGCAATCTAAAGTGTACAGAGTCTGTGTAGCCTCGGCCAACCATCGCCGCAGAACGCAGTGGCCGAGGCTGGACTCGTCAGGTGCGCGGCTTGACGCCGGGCAGTACGCAGAGCATTTCGAACAGGATGTTGGCGGCGAGAACAGCGGTTGCACCGGTCTGATCGTAGGGTGGTGAAACCTCGACAAGGTCGCAGCCGACAATGTTGAGGCCAGCCAGACCACGGATCAGTTCGATACCCTGATGCGAGGTCAGCCCGCCGGGTTCTGCCGTGCCTGTGCCGGGCGCATAGGCGGGATCGAAACTGTCGATATCAAAGGTTACATAGACCGGACCGTCACCCATTTGTGCACGCACCTCTTCCATCAGGGGGGCGAGGGACTTGTACCAGATTTCCTCGGCCTGCACGACGCGCCAGCCCTGTTCGCGTGGCCAGTCGAAATCGCCCGCCTCATAGCCGGTGGCGCGCAGCCCGATCTGGCAGACCCGTGAAGGATCAAGCAATTGATCTTCGTGCGAACGACGGAAAGGTGTCCCATGCGCGATTTCCTCGCCGAACATCAGGTCATTGATGTCGGCATGAGCATCTACATGCACAAGGCCGACAGGCCCGTGTTTCTTGGCAATTGCCTTGAGAACCGGATAGCTGAGCGTGTGATCGCCACCGAGCGTCAGCGGGATGACGTCGTGCTTGAGGATCTCGTCGTAACGTTCTTCGATGATCTGGACCGACCGTTTCAGATCAAACGTGTCGATGGCGATATCACCGATATCGGCAACTTGCAGGGAGTCGAATGGCGACACCTTGGTCCACATGTTGTAGGGTCGGATCATCGCGCTCTCTGCCCGGATGTGGCGCGGGCCGAAACGGGTTCCGGACCGGTGCGAAGTGCCAATATCCATAGGGATACCGACGAAACAGGCGTCCAACCCTTCGGCGCTTTCCTGGTGTGGCAGCCGCATCATCGTGTTCAGCCCGCCAAAGCGGGGCATTTCGTTTCCGCCAAGCGGTTGATTGAAAGCCATGTCGGTCTCCCTGCTGTTTTCGTTTCCCAAAGTACTGTTCCCGGCGTCAGCCCATATAGAGAGCGTAATACTTGCGCATTGTTTCGACGACCCGGAACGTGCCTTTGAAGCCCTTTGGAACAAAGTAGCTCTCGCCGGCCACATAGGTGGATGCGTTTCCGTCCTGATCTGTCAGAGTGACCTTTCCGGAAAGCACCTGACAGAATTCGTCGCCGGGATAGGCGTCAAACGCTTCGGCGTAGGGTGTGCTTTCCCAGATGCCGACAACAAAGTTGCCATCCTTAGACTCCGAAATCACCGCGCCTTGCTCTTGCGGATTGCCGTCAATCACCGCTTCTGGCGGCACAACCGAGCAGGGCTCAAGCTTAAGGTCGCCAGCGCCGTCGGGGGTCATTTTCACTACTGAGTTCATCGGTATTCCTGCTCTACTTGAGGTTTGACGGGCCGATATCGGAGGAATGGTCCGGCCCGGTTTTCATGGAACCACCGTAAAAGCCTTGCCAGTTCGGAAAAATCATGAATGCAATGAGGCTAAGGCACGATAAAAGTAGCGGTGAACCATGCTCAATCAGGTCCGGGACGCGGACATCCATCTTCTCAGGGTCTTTGTGGCGGTGGCTGAATGTGGAGGCTTTGCCGCAGCGCAGGACCGGCTGAACGTGGCGGCGTCGACGATCAGTACGCAAATTTCCAATCTGGAAACCCGACTGGGGTTTCGCCTGTGCGAGCGGGGGCGGGCGGGATTTTCGCTGACCAATCAAGGCGAGATTGTCCTGACCTCGACCTACAAACTGCTGCGTGATCTTGGCGAATTCGTCAACACCATCGAAGCGACGCAGGACGATCTGATCGGATCGGTGCGTATCATTCTGATCGATAATATTCTGACCCATCCCGGCTGCCGGTTCTCGGCGGCGATGGCAAAGCTGCGCCGTGATAACCCATATCTGCAACTGGAAGTGCGCCAGATGGCGCCCGGCAGAATAGAAACGGCGCTGTTGAAACGCGAAACTGATCTGGCCTTGGGTTGGTTCAATTCGCTGACGCCCAGCCTGCGCTATGAACTGCTGTTTCACGAACGGCATCAGGTCTATTGCGGTTTTGACAACCCGCTGTTTGAACGCGCGCCGCATGACATTGCTCCGGAAGAACTGGAACAGGCCGATTGGGTCGCACGGGCCTACGAACTACCCCAGACCATCCACTTTGCCCATCCGCCGGTCGCTTCAGCAGTGTCACATTACATGGAAGGTGTCGCGCATTTTGTTCTGGCGGGTACGCATATCGGCTATCTGCCGGAACATCTCGCGGCACCCTGGGTACACAACGGGATGATGCGCGCAATTCATCCCGCAACCTATTTCTACGAACTGCCGATGAGCCTCGCGTCGCGTGAAGACACCGCAAACGAGCGGCGTGTTCAGGCCGTGCGCGATGCCATCTGCGCCGCGCACGCAACCAATCAGGAAAGCGGAAATCCCATCGCCTGAACGAGTTTCAGCCAAGCGTGACGCCATCCGCCTTTTTCATCTGCCGTGTCGAGTGCATAGAGCGTAACCTTTGAACCAATCCAGCGGAAAGGCTCTGGCAGGATCGTGTTCGGCATGGTGGTGGCGAAATCCATCTTGAGTTCCGGCAGATCAACTCCATCCAGCTTGGCCAGCGCAACACGCGCCCCGAACCGGCTGGTCGAGATTCCAAACCCGGAATAGCCACCAACCCAGACCATATCGCCATCCATGTAATCCTGAAAATGCACCGCCATCCGCGTTGTCAGCGCAATTGGACCTGACCAAGCGTGGGTGAACTTGACGTCGTTCAGTTGCGGAAAAGTACGGTTAAACGCATCCGCCAGCCGCACATAGGGATCGACCACGCGTTCGCCCGCTGGATCAGTATTGTTGGTGCCGTCATAGTAATATATCAGCCGCCCACCAAAGGTGATCCGGTTGTCCTTGGTCATCCGCATATAGTTGAGCTGTGTGCGGGTATCATAGATGCCCTGCCGGTTGGTCCAGCCGATCCGGTCAAGCTGTTCATCGGTCAAGGGTTCAGTCGCTATGATCCGGTCGCGGATGCCTGCCACGCGTTTCTTGATCCGCTTGTGACCGGCGGCAAAGGCATTTGTGCCCAGCATGATCTTGCGCGCCTTGATGGTTCCATCGTGTGTGGTGACCTTGAGAACACCGTTCTCACGGTCGATCTTTTCCATCGGCGTCAATTCGTGCAGCCGCACCCCAAGGTTCAGCGCCGCGCGCTTAAGACCCCAGGCCAGAAGGGCTGGATGCACGGTGCCGCTCAAGTCCTTGCTCCAGCAGCCGCCCGAGAAAATCGGCGAATTGACCTCGGCCTGCACACCGGCCTGATCCAGCAGTTCGACAGTGTGACCGTATTTCTTGTGCAGGTCATGTTCGGCCTGCACATCCGGCAAGGCCCCGTCACCAATCGCAACGGTCAGTTCTCCGCCCCATGTGTTATGCGCATCAATCTTGTGCCGTTCCAACGTGTCAAGAAATCCGCGCATGTTATCTTGACCCAAACGCTCGAGTTCGGCGATGTCGTTGGGGAACAGTCGCTCGGCATTGTGAAGACCATGCATGATCGATGTCGAGACCACGCCACCAGGGCGGCCCGAGGCACCATAGGCCACTTTGCCTGCCTCTATCAGCATTACGTCGCGATCTGGATCGGCTTCCTTGGCCTGAATCGCGGCCCATAGTCCGGTAAAGCCACCGCCGATGATCAACAGATCGGCAGAGGTGTGACCGATATGCTGCGCGGTCACCTCGGGTGCCGCATCATTGTCCAGCCAGAACGGAAAGAATGTCACATCCTTCAGGGCACCGGTGGCAAAGCTCATGTTCTTTCTCCCATCACATCACGTTTCGGGCACCCTGCCGTCCCGAACCTCGTTCTAAAATAACGGGACACCTATGCCATACTCCGAGGATTGTCGGGGTTTCGTCGATAAACGTGGTGCGACGTCGGTCTTTCCACGAGATCCATCGTAGCAACACGACGGGCTTTCGTCATTCTTTCCACCTTGGCCCCCGCGCATTGTCGGAGCAAATCATTTGGGGAACGGATCATGCCCGAGGCACTTCTGGAACGAGAAAACACCGTCTTTGTGGGCGGGCAGTGGAAAAACGGACGTGGCGCCGAAATGCTGGAGGTGATTGATCCCAGCACCGGTAATGTTCTGTCGCGGGTGCAGGCTGGCAGCGCCGAAGATGTAGAGAAGGCGGCCAGGGCAGCGGCAAAGGCCTTTGATGGCTGGAAACGCAAACCCGGTGCCGAGCGGGCAAAGTACTTGCTCGGGTTCGCGCGCGGGCTGGAATCGCGCAAGACCATTCTAGTGCGCGTGCAGATGCACAACAACGGCAAGTCGCGCATCGAGGCCGAGATCGATGTCGATGATGCGATTGCGACCTTCGATTATTACGCCACCCTTGCCGAGGGGCTGGATGAACGTCAGGACACCCGCGTTGACCACGCAGGCGGCATGCATTTCGGGCTGGTGCGACATGAACCGGTCGGGCCGGTCGGCATGATCGTACCGTGGAACTTTCCACTTGTGACAAGCGCGTGGAAAATTGCTCCCGCGCTGGCCGCTGGCTGCACTGCGACTGTGAAAACCAGCGAAATGACACCGCTGAATGAACTGGTTTATGGCGATATCGCCGCCGAGATCGGCCTTCCTGCCGGGGTTCTGAATATCGTTACTGGCGGTGCCGAGGTTGGCATCGCGCTGACGCGGGCGCATGAATTCCGCAAGATCAGCTTTACCGGCTCCAATATGATCGGCGCCAAGGTGATGGAAGCGGTTTCCGCGCGTTGTTTGCCGATCTCGCTCGAGCTTGGCGGCAAATCACCCATAGTCGTCACCGCCGATGCCGATATCGATCAGGCGGTGTCCTGCATCATGGGGGGCATCTTTTTCAACGCGGGCCAGATGTGTTCCGCCACCTCAAGATTGATCGTGGATAAATCAATCGAACCAAAACTTATCGAGGCGCTGGTCGAAGCCTCTCGTGCGCTACGGGTCGGGTCGCCCTTTGAGGATGGGGTCGAGATGGGGCCGCTGACCACTAGCGCGCAATGTCACAAGGTGCTCTGGATGATCGAGGACGCGAAATCTGACGGCCTCGATTGCGTGATCGGTGGTGGCGCGATTGATCGCGAGGGTCATTTCGTCAAACCAACGATCTTTCGGGACGTGCCGCAGGATCATACGATCTGGCGAGACGAAATTTTCGGCCCGGTGTTGGCCACGACGACTGTGTCCTCGGACGAAGAGGCCATCGCAGTGGCCAATGACACGCACTACGGACTCGTCGGATCGGTCGTCAGCGGCGACTGGACGCGGGCCAAGGCCATCGCCGACCGGATTGAGGCGGGACAGATCTGGATCAACACGCCACAGGTGGTTTACCCCGACAGTGCCTGGGGTGGTTTCAAACAAAGCGGCATCGGGCGGGAACTCGGGCCTTGGGGCTTGTCCGGATATCTTGGTGTGAAACACATCCTGTCCAAGGTCTGAGCACATCGTGCAATTCTCTGGCACTTGCAGCATAAACTCTTCTTGCGGAGTACCAATAAAACGCCATTTTCCAGCCGTCCGCTCGTCGGGCGGCTGAATGATTCCAATAGCTTGGCGGCACGGACGCACAGAAACGCGCCGCTTTCAGGAAACTTCTAGAAACGTCGATGTATCAATCTCTGACTCCGTAATTCGTTAACTCGTTCATCTGCGGCAAACCCAACGCATGGATAGGCAAACCAAAAGGGAAGCCTGAAAAGCGACAGGGATTGAAAGAATGGAACAGACTTACGAAAACGGCAGTTTGGTCATCGCCGGGCTGGGCATATATATGCTGCTTTTGCTTGCCGTCGGTTGGTGGGCATCAAAGCGGGTTTCGGACGAGGCTGACTTTCTTGTGGCGGGCCGTCGTCTGGGTCTGCCGCTGATGGTGGGCGCGCTGGTTGCGACATGGTTCGGAGCCGGGACCACCATGGGCGCGTCGGGCGCGACCTATCTGTTTGGTGTGCAGGGCGTGGTGTTTGACCCGTTCGGCGCGGCGTTGTGTCTTGTCTTGTTGGGTGTTTTCTTTGCCCGAGTCGTTCGACGTTCGAAATTCATGACTTTGGTAGATTTTTTCGAAAGCCGGTATAACAGCAAGGTTGCTGGTTTGTCGGCCTTGGTCATGCTGATCGCCGAAATGGGGTGGATCGGCGCGCTGCTGGTCGGGTTCGGTTCCATCATCACCTTCTTCACAGGTATTCCGCTGGCCTGGGGCATAGGTATCTCGACGCTTGTGCTGATCGCCTACACCGTCATGGGCGGTATGTATGCGGTCACCATGACCGACAGCGTGCAAATCGCCGTTGTGACGGTTTCGATGATCGCGATCTTTGTCATCGTCATGGGCCTGCCCGAGGTCGGCGGTTGGGACTACATCCTCTCGAACGATCCGTCGCATAACTGGATGGGGATCAACCAATGGGACTTCTTCCCGACTTCCGAGGCACGCGCCGATGCTGAACTGGGCAATACCGGTTTCAACTACTACACAGGGCATATGGGCTGGTTCTATTGGTTCGCTGCAATCATGGCCGTTGGTGTCGGCTCGATTGCCGCACAGGACGTGAACCAGCGCCTGATGTCGGCAAAGTCGGAGAACGTCGGTGTCGCATCGGCCATCGTGTCCGGTATCGTTTATATCATCCTCGGCATGATCCCGGTGATCCTCGGCGTGGCGGCATTCAAGCTCTACCCGGATATGGAATTTGACGTGGTGCAGAACCAGATGTTGCTGGTCATGGCGGCCGAATACCTGCCAACCGGCCTTGTAATCATCTTTGTCTGCGGTCTCGTCGCCGCCTTGATGTCCTCGGCTGCTGCGGCGACGCTCGCCGGTGCTTCGATCGTGGGCTACAATGGCGGCAAGATGCTTAATCCGAATATCTCGGATGAGGCGTCATTGCGCTGGACCCGGATTTTCGTGCCGGTTGTGGCTTGTGTTTCGCTGGTGATCGCGCTGAAATTTGAAGTGATCTACAACCTGATGGTCGCCGCCTGGACGCTGCTTTTGGTGTCGAATTTCGTACCCTATGCCTGCGGCTTCTTCTGGAAAAAGGCCAACTCGGTTGGCGCGCTGGCGGCGATGATAGGTGGGTTTCTTGGCTGGATTGCGGGGTTCTATTATTATCTGCCTATCACATCCGAGGCCAACACCGGTGTCGTGCCGGGGGTCGATGGGGTCTATCAGGATTGGGCCAATTGGGACGCGATCTACATCGGATCGATCTGGGGCGTCATCGCATCGGTTACACTGATGGTTGCGGTTTCGCTGGCGACGCAAAAGTCGGTGCCGCCGAAACCGGTCATGGATGCCGATGGTCAGCCACTTGACATGAAAGGTTGGAGCGGTCTGGTGCCGTCAAAACACTGACAAATGAATGTCACGCCAATATCGCCTCGCCCCTGATCGGGCGGGGCGAAACATGCTCTCGGCGCTAAAACTCAAGCTCGATCTGGTCTGCAGGAACATAAAGCGTCTGGAAGTAGAACGGTCGACCATCTGTCAGCACGGTCCGCGCATCGACGCACAGAGTGCGCTGGTGCAAGTCGAGGCCAAATGTGGCAAGCTTGCGGGGATCGACATTTTCGCACTTCACCCGGTGCTTGGCGCCCGCGGCCTTTATCTTGAGCTTTTGTTCGATGACCGTCCGAAGGTTTGTCAGACGTAACTCGCCGGCCGAAATCAGGTGTGGTGGAACCAGCGCGGGATCAAGCATCATCTCGGCCCCGATCCGGATGCCCCCGGTGCCTTCGATCTGACGGCGGATGACGAGAAAGCTAGGGAGTTCGCCGAGCTGTTCACTCCATCGTCCCTGTTCGGTGCTTTGCAGCACCTCTACCTCTTGATGCATGATCCGGAACTGCTCGCCGGTGTCCACAAGGTGCATGCGGAAATGCCAGATCGTGGGCGAGAATTTGGTGCCAGCGGATACTCTGGTACCATCGCCCCTGCGCCTCTCGATCAGCCCAAGATCCTGAACCTGTCGCAGCGCGGCCTGAACGGTGCCAAGACTGATGCCCAGGTCGCGGGCGAGCGCGGTTTCCGGTGGCAGTCGCGAACCGGGTTTGAGCCGGTCAGCATTGATTGCCCAGACCAGGGCGATCCGCAGCGCGTTCCGTTTGCTGGAACCCTCCCTTATCTCTCGCTCAAGAATGTCGCGAAGCAACCCCATCAATCGGTCGGCGTCTTCGGCGATTTCTGTCTGGTTCATCAGGATGTCCGGGCGCGCATAATTCCGCGAACCATAACCGCCACCGTCAGCAGAAGGAACAGGATTGCGACCGGAGACTGAAGCATCTCGGCGTATTTCCCGTTGTAGAGCAAGAGCGTTTGGCGCATCGAGTTTTCAAACTGGCCACCCAGCAGAAAGCCGATCACCAGACAGACCATTGAAAAACCGGTGCGTATCATCAGGATACCCAGCCCGGCAAAGACAAACATCACACCCACATCCCAGAAGGATTGCGCCGGCAGAAATACACCCACGATGCAGAAGGTGATGACCGGGGGCAGGATCAGCCCACGCGGGATGGTGGCGAAATGAACCCAGACGTTGACGCCCATCCGACCAATAACGAGGTGCACAAAGTTGGCGAGGATCATCGAAGCGAATAGCGCATAGATCAGGTCTCCGTGCATCTGCAGCATGAAAGGACCGGGGACGATCCCGTGCATGACCAGGGCTCCAATCAAAAGTGCCGCCGCGATGTTGCCGGGAATGCCGAGGGCGATGGTCGGCACCAGATTTGCGCCGACGACGGCGCTGTTAGCGGCTTCGGTGGCGATGATGCCTTCGGGTTCACCCTTGCCGAAATTCTGTCCGTTGGGAGAGGCGCGTCGCGCAGCCCCATAGGACAGAAAAGCGGCCAGCGTCACGCCCAGCCCTGGCAGCATTCCGACAAAAGAGCCGATCAGAGATGAGCGGATAATGGTCTTCCAGTGGGAAAAGAATTCGCTTGCCGGTAGCCATGTCTTTTCGCCTGATTTCGACTGTTGCAGGTCAAACGCTTCGGTGCCGCCGGAACGGCCGATGTCGAACATTTCGGACAGGACCGAGGCCAATGCCAGCCCGCCAATGGCGATGGGGATCAGGGGTAAGCCGTCATAGAGATTGATCTCACCAAAGGTCATGCGCTGGGTGCTGTGCACCGGATCAAGACCCACGGTGGACAGGAACACACCACCAAAGATCGCGATGGTTCCCTTGAGGGGAGAGTCGCCGGTGATGCTCGACAACAGGGCAAAGGCAAAGAGGAACACCGTTGCATATTCGAGTGGACCGAATTGCAACGCGATGGCGGCAAAGGGAACCACCAGAAGGATCAGCATGACATCGGAAATCGTATCGCCGGTCACCGAAGAAAAGATCGCGAACTTCAGTGCGCGCTTGGCTTCTCCGCGTTTTGCCATCGGGTGGCCGTCCATCGCGGTGGCGGCAGACTCCGGTGTGCCCGGACTATTCAGCAGGATCGCGGGAATTGCGCCGCCCGATGTGCCACCCTTGTTGACGCCCACGAGAAAGGCGATGGCGACGAGTGGGGTCATGTAATAGGTGATCGGGATCAGGACGGCCATTGCCGTCGTGCTGCCCAGCCCCGGAATGGCACCGATGATGATGCCTAGCGTGATCCCCCCGGCAATCGCGATGAGATTGTAAAAGGTAAAGGCCGCGTCAAAGGCGGTGAGGATCTGATCCATCATGGGGATGCCTCAGGGAAGTTGGATGCTGAAAAGAGCCTGAACCGCAAATTGCAGCACAAAGGGCAGGGAGAGCGCGATGATCGCCGAGATCCACCATCGCCCACGATAACGTGAGACCACAGTCGCTGCGGCGGTGGCCAGAATGCTCGCGGGGGCGAGCCCGACGTGCAACAGCAGCAACATGATAACGGTTGCAAAGACGCCCCAGCCCACGACTTCGGTGACGATCTGCAACCCTCGGGTATGGCTGCTTTCTTGCAAGGTGGAACGGTTCAGAAAGATCAGCCCAAGCGAACAGGTCAGTACGACACCAGCCGTCAGTTTGGGAAAGAATGAGGGCGCAACCTCACCGCGTGATGCCTCTCCGGGTACCGAAACGGGAATGAGCCAGACAAGTGCGATCAGGCTCAGCACGGCAAGGACGAGACCGCAGATGAAATCAAGGCGCCGCTTCGCGCCTTGATCCGTGTTGGTTGCGACGATCACTCCTGACCTGCGATCTCGGCAAGAACCGCATTGCTGTCGGTGATCGCTTTGGTGATCTCGGCTGTGCCCTGATAGGCGAGAGGGAAGCTCAATTTGTTGTTCATCAGATCGACGAATTCAGGATCTTCCATCGCGGCCTCGGTCTTTTCTGCGATGAAGGCGATGATATCCTCGGGCGTTCCGGCGGGAACGCTGAGAATGGCCTGGCTTGGCATCGAAAATCCGTAGAGTTCCTGAATGGATGGTACGTCAGGGCTGGCGGCAAGCCGGTCGCTGTTCATCGACATCAAGACTTTCATTTTACCATCATATGCCTGATGGACGCCGCCGGACCAGGCGAAATCAATTTTGCCACCCAACAGGAACGGGACCATCTCGCCGCCGCCTTTTGTCGGGATACCGTTCCATTGAACGCCTTCCTTTTCGGCGACCGCGTCGATGAAGGCGCGTGAAATGGAGCTTTGATCCCCATAACTCAGCGTACTGTCGCTGGACTGGGCAACCAGTTCCTCCATCGTGTCAAAGGGCGCATCTGCGGCGGCGACGACTGCCTGTTGATAGTCGGTGATCTTTGCCACGAAATCAAAACTGTCGAGGGTGAAATCCACATCCTGCGTGAGGGGCGGCCACATCAGTGACGATGCAGTGGAAAACAGGATAGTATAGCCATCTGCCGGCGCGCGCGACACTTCGGAAGCGCCAAGGGCGCCGCCCGCACCGGGACGCACCTTGACGATGATCTTTTGTCCGATCTCCTCGCCCAGTGCGACCGAGAAGATTCGCGCCATGGTCTCTGTCGACCCCCCGGCAGCGTAGGGGATAACAAGGGTGACGGGCTTTGACGGATAATCCTGTGCAGCTGCGGCGAATGCGACACCGGAGGCGAACGTGAATGCGATGGCGGCCGTTGGGAATTTCATTGGAGGACCTCTCTGGTTGGGTGGGTTTAGAATACTATAGAGTATTACGAGTGCAAAACTTTTCTCATATTTCCTGCGTTCGTCGAAATTCATTTGAAGTATTGCCAATATTTTATACTTTCACCCTCATTTCTCTGACATCACGCTAAAACCTGTCTGGATAATCGAGAGGCTTTCTGTAAAACTATATATTAATGTCTAATCCGGAGATTTCTGCATGACCCTTCCTCATCATCCTGTCGACCCTGCTCTTGTTGGCGACGCGCGCTTTACAACGCTGCCAGGTGACGATGATTCGCTCTATGGCACGGCGACGATGGAGGGGCCGCGCACGGCAGAGGTGCGCACCTATCAGACATTCAAGATTCGCTATCAGACCGGCAAACTGGGCCTTGACGATACAGGCAGCGTCCGGGTTGCCTTCCGTTTCATCTCGGATGCGGGGTTTCTTCAGACGACCGATCCGGCGGCGGCAAACTATGTCACCGCGCGCAGTTCTGGCGAGGGGCAGTTACAACTCAAATACGATCGAAACGGTGGTCAGCGTCCTTGGAACGAGACGCTGACCGTGTATCAGAGCGGTGGTTACCTTAAGCCCGGCGAAACCATCGAGATTGTCATCGGGGGTACTACCGGGGGAAGCCCGGGTCTGTTGATGCCGACGTTCCTGGACTCGGGGCGCGTCTTTCGGGTGATGGCCGATGTGCAGGCGACGGGCGTTCATATCCCGGTACCCGGTGACCCGCTTTTCGTAACGGTCGTACCGGGGCCGGCATCACGTCATCTCGCGGTTCTTCCGACCCTGCGTCGGCCCGGACAGCCCTTTCATCTGGGAGTGAAGGCTGAGGATCGTTGGGGTAATCCCACCGGGCAAGGACCGCGTCGCTTTACGGTTGAATGCCCGGTGCCAGTCAACGGGCTACCCGAAACCATCGACTTTTCCCCGGAGAGTGGCGCGATGACGCTCGAAGGGCTGACATGTGACACCGAGGGGGAACTGCAGATCACGCTCACGGATGAAACGGGGCAGGTGGTCAAGACAGGTCCTCTCGTCATCAGTGACCGCGAGACCGTGCATTACTGGGGCGATCTGCATGGGCAGACCGGCGAAACGGTCGGGACCAACATCGCGGAGTACTATTTTGACTTTGCGCGCAGCAAATCCTTTCTCGACGTGACCAGCCATCAGGGAAACGATTTTCAGATCACCGATCGGTTCTGGACGCGCCTGAACGAAATCACCGCCGAAGCCAACGATCCTGGGCGTTTTACCGTATTGCCGGGCTATGAGTGGTCTGGGAACACCGCGGTCGGAGGCGATCACAACGTATTCTACCTAGACGAAGGCGCGCCGATCTATCGCTGCTCGCACGCGCTGGTTGCGGATCGCAGTGACGCCGCAAATGATGCCCATACGCTGACCGACCTCTACAAGAAGTTCGAGGCCGAACCGACCGAGACCGTTATGTACGCCCATGTGGGTGGGCGCTATGCCAATATCTTTTTTGACCATGACCCTCGCTTCGAGGCGGCGGTCGAGATGCATTCCGCCTGGGGCAGCTTTGAGTGGATTCTGACTGATGGCTTTCCGCTGCGGCGTCGTGTCGGGGTCGTATGTAACAGTGACGGTCACAAGGGGCGGCCGGGATCCAGCTATCCCGGCGCATCGGTGTTTGGCGCCTATGGGGGGCTGACCTGTTTTGTAACCGCGGAGAACACTCGCAGTGCCATCTTTGAAGCGATCCGGCGTCGCCATACCTTTGGCACGACCGGGCCGCGCGTCTTTGTCGATGTTTCGGCAAAGTTGCCTGAGGGCGGTACGTTGTACCTGCGCAACCCGGATGCCCTTCCAGAGACTGATACGGAGGCCGTTGATCGCTGCACAATGGGTGACATCGTCAGGGTCAATGGCGACACCGCCGAAATCGAAGTGACGGTCAAGTCACCGGCGGGGATCGCCAGCCTGGAGCTGCGCGACAAGGCTGATGTGCTCAAACGTATTCGGCCCTACGACGAGGCCGATTTGGGCAATCGGATCAGAGTCATGTGGTCCGGGGCCGAGTATCGCGGCCGGGGGCGCAACACCAATTGGCGAGGCCGGGCCGATTTCAAGGCGGCACGTATTGATCGGTTCGAGCGGATCAACCGACTGAACCATGAACAAAGGCTAGAGCAGACAGGATCTGGCGCAGTCGTCTGGAGCGCGGTGACGACCGGCAACATGATGGGATTTGACATATGGGTCGACGCCGAGGAGGGCGCGTTGCTCGACATCCTTACCAACCTCGGAAATCTCGCGCTGCCGTTGGATGATATCGGAGGCGAGCCGGTGGTGATGGACGCCGGTGGGCTCGCGCGGGAATTGCGGGTTCAGCGTCTGCCCGATGCACCGCTGTCGCGCGAGATCACACTGCACGAAACCGTCAAGATTCGCGAAACTGGTGATACTCCGATTTGGATCTGCGCGACTTTTGAGGATGGTAACCAAGCGTGGACGAGTCCGATCTATCTGTTTCGGGACGGTGGGTGAGGCAAGCGGACGCTATCGATTTTTTCAATTAATGGGCCGCTAAGGCCGCTCTGTCGCGGATTGTGCAGACCGTTCCCGAAGGATGGCTTTCGGGGTGCTTCATGCATTCCTGTTCTGCCGGTCGGACACAGCATGCATGCGTCAATTGACGTGGTCGAAAAAAGCTTACCCTCGCCATAAGTTTTGGCGTCCGCAATGGTAATGAATATTCATTATCATATATCCTGCTGAACCGGTGCAGGATACGAGGCCAATGCCCAGAACGACCAAAGACGCGAATCGCCGCAAGCTCCGGAACGCCGCCGTGGCCAAAGGAGTCGAGAAAGGATTTGCTGCCGTGTCCGTCGCCGGTGTGGTCCAGCGCGCCCATGTTTTGGCGGGCACCGTCGATGTACACTTCAAAAACAAGGACGATATGCTTGGGCAAGTCTATATGGAAATCAAGAGTGAGTTTCACGGCGCTCAGATACAGGGGTTGAACGCAGGTGGCACGGCAAGCTCTATCCGACAGATGTGGTTCCGGATGTTCGACTTTGTGTCTGAGCAACCGCAGGATCTGCTTTTTCTGGAATTCGGAAATGCCGCAAAGATCCTGACGCCCGCACAGCAAGCTATCGTGGATGGGTTTGCCAAGGACATTGCTGACGTTTTGCGACGTGGCGTGGATGACGGGACGCTCGTGCCTCTCTATACCAGCCTTTTGTCGCTTCTCCTCAATGCTCCCGAAATGCAACTGGCCCGTAGTTCAGCATTGAATGGAACTGGGCTCGACAGCTCGACAATCGAACAGACCTTTGATCGGGTCTGGCTTTCGATCGCAGCTTGATACCGCTTCAAGAGGATACCCCTCATGAGCAAGGTCATTCTGGATACCGGAACCTCCACAGGGCTGGTCATCACAATCTCCGTGTAGGCTGCCAAGGTGGGGCAAACGGTCTACACCACGATGCGCAACCTTGATCGGCTTGGTGCTTGGGGCGCCGTGGCTGAGCAGGCCGGCGTTTCAATGCAGGTTCTGCAACTGGACGTGCAGGATAGTGTATCGGTCAATGCCGCCGTGGAACAGGTCATTGCGGACAGGGGCGTATCGACCCCTTGTGGACAACGCCGGTCTTGGCTTTGTCCGGAGCACCGAACAGGCGAGCGAAGAGGACATCCAGAAGATCGTGGATATCAACTTTACAGGTGTTGTGCGCTGCACCAAGGCGGTGCTGCCTCATATGCGCTAGGGCGGTCAGGTCATATCGTCAGTTGATGTAGCAGGCAGTTTCTTTGGTCCCGCGGTGCGCCGTATCACCCCCCAAACTCAGGGCAAGATCGAGCGATGGCATCAGAAATTGAAGAACCGCATCTTGTTGAGAAACTACTTCCTGCCGGGTGATGAGCAGCAGCCGACCGCGACCGGCGCTGTTGGCGCATGTGCTAGTCTCAAAGTACGCGGATCATCTGCCGCTTTACCACCAAAGCCAAATCTATGCCCGCGACGGTCTAAATCTCGACCGCTCGACCATGGCCGACTGGTTGGGCCGTTCGACGGCACTTCTGGAACTACTGGCCGATGCTATTGGCCAGATGGTCCAGCGGGGTGCGTCATCTTCACCGATGATAGTGGACGTCATCGAAAGGTGTTCGTGGTGCAAGAGAGTTTTAAAGCTATACTTGGGGGATTGTATGATCTTGAGTCAGCGGTTTTAGTATGTAGCCATTGAACGCTATCAAGTTGTAGTCACGGTCACCAAGCGCCTCTTTAATAGCTACTTCCTTTTCCGAGGTTGCAATTAGGATTTGGTGTCCGCCCAGCCCAGCCGTTCTTTAGCCGCCTCTCGAAATAGGCTATTCAAGTTGACAGGCTCAGCAGCTTGTTGTCCGGGTTCATCGAAAACAACCAACCCCGAGTGATTGGTACTATACTTATCTTCTAACTTGAGAAGGGACAGGTAGTTTGAACACCTTAGGTGTATTCCATCACTAGCGGATGCTTCGAAACCGATATCCTTCTCTATATCGCCATCGGTGTCCTTGTCGAACACAAGTACCTGGGGTCGGAAATTATCTTTAGCGAAGGTCAGGAAGCATTGATTTTCAGTGTGCGGCGAATTTACGGCTCGGAAAACGAAGTGGTGGCATGAGCGACCTTTACTGGCGGACCGACGAGCAGATGGCCAAGCTTGCCCCTTTTTTCCGAAGTCTCACGGCAAGCCACG
>NZ_JBDWLR010000011.1:0-12705 GCF_039973035.1 Sedimentitalea sp. | reverse complement strand
TGTTCACCGCCCGGCAATGCGCAAAATCTATGCCCAGGTTTTCAGTGATCATGGTTTGGATGCGATCGTCTTTCCCACTACGCCACTGACGGCGCGGCCCATCGGGCAGGACGAAACGGTTGAGTTGAACGGCGCACAAGTTCCCACCTTTCCGACTTATATCCGCAACACCGATCTTGGCTCAAACGTCGGCGCACCGGGCATTTCCTTGCCGTGCCCCGTCACGTCCGGATTGCCCGTCGGCATCGAATTTGACGCATTACCCGGCCAGGACCGCGCCCTATTGGCGCTGGCGCTGGCTGCAGAAAAAGCGATGGCGCAGTAGACGCCGAAACCAACCAGGGAGAAGACACATGTTAAACAAGACACTGCGCCTTTTGGCGAGCACCTCTATCGCGGCCGTGATGATTGGCGGCACGGCATTGGCCGATATCAAAGTCGGCGTACTGGTGCCTGATTCAGGCCCCGCCGGGCTTTTCGGTCCCTCGACGCGCAATGCTGCTGAACTGGCTGCGCAAAAGATCAATGCAGGCGGCGGTATTAACGGCGAACAGATCGAACTGGTGTTTGCGGACGTAGGTGTCCCACCAGCGGAAGCGGCACAGGCCGCGTTACGGCTGTGGAAAGGTGAAGGCGTGCAAGCCTTCATCGGTATGCACGATTCCGCTGTGCGCGAGGCATTGGTGGGGCGGTTCAATGGCGAGGTGCCTTACGTCTACACCCCCGTCTATGAAGGCGGTGCCTGTGCCAATGGTCTTTACGTGACGGGTGAGACCCCAAGCCAGCAATTGGCCCCTGTGATCCCGTATTTGATGGACGCTGAGAAGATTTCAAAATGGTACCTCATCGGGCATGACTATAACTGGCCGCGCGACACAAACGCGCTGGCAAAGGGCTACATTGCCGATGCGGGTGGCGAAGTGGTGGGCGAAGAATACCTGCCATTCTCCGTCGCCGAATTTGACAGCTCGCTTCAGCGGATCAAGGAAAGCGGCGCAGATGCGGTTCTGATCACGCTTGTGGGCGGTGGTTCAGTTGGGTTCAACGTCAGCTTTGCGGGCTTCGGGATGGACGATCAGGCCATCCGGCTTGGCACGTTGATCGAGGAAAACACCCTTGCGGGGATCGGCGCGGACAACGTCAATCGCTTGTTCTCGACATCCGGGTATTTCACTTCGATCAAGGGCGAAGCGGCCGCATCTTTTACGTCTGATTATGCTGCAGCGTTCGGCGCGGATGCACCTGCGCTCAATACGCTGGGTCAATCATCTTATGAGGGCTTAATGCTGCTGGATGCTCTGGCTGAGAAAGCAGGCAGCCTTGATGTGGCGGCGATGGATGCCGCGGCAGAAGGGCTGACTTGGACCACACCGCGCGGGGACAATACTCTGACGGGTCACCATATGGCGCAGACGATTTATCTGGCAGATGGCTCAAGCGGAGCGTTCGAGGTTGTCACATCATTTGATAGCGTCGCTTCATCCGAAGCTTGCGCCAACTAAGCGGCAGCACAGGTGACCATTCTAATCCTCAATCTGATCTGGCAAATCAGCACACTGGCGTTGATTGCGCTGGGGCTTGCCATTGTCTTTGGCAAGCTGCGGATCATGAACATGGCACACGGAGAGTTTGTGATGATCGGGGCCTATGCGCCGGTCATCACCTCCAGCCTCGGGTTACCCACATGGTTGCAAGTGCCGGTTTGCCTCGTAACTGTGGCGCTGGTCGCATTGTTTCTGGAACGGACGATTATTCGGCATCTTTACGGACGCATGTTCGACAGTCTGCTTGCAACATGGGGCATCGCCATTTTGTTGCGTGAAGTCATCGAATTGATGTTTGGACGTGGCTATCAATCGGTCAGTGTGCCCATTGCGGGTACTGTCGAGATTTTTGGTGCGCAGTACCCTCTCTACCGCATTGCTGTCGTGGGCCTAATTTGCGTTGGTTTTGGCGCGTTGGCGTGGTGGAACCGCAGATCAAAGGTGGCCACACAGATCAAAGCGATGGTCGGCAATCCCGAGCTTGCCCAAGCCGTCGGGATCAACACAAGCCGACTGTCCGCAGCCGCTTTCGTCTTTGGATGCTGCACGGCAGGACTGGCGGGATTGTTGTTGGCCCCCACCATCCGCATTGAGCCAATGATGGGCATCGACTATCTGATCCGCTCGTTTTTCGCGCTGGTTGTGGGCGGCTTGGGCAGCCTCGAAGGTCTGGGCCTTGGCGTCACGCTGATTGCGGGCACCCAATCGGTGATCGGAGCATTGGCCAGCCAGACATATGGGTATCTCGCGGTGCTCACCCTTTCAATTTTATTCCTGTGGTTGAAGCCTGATGGCATCCGTTCTTCTTCCCGTTAGTCTGCTGTTGGCAGCCTTGTTGCTCATTCCCGAGATGTTCGGGGATTTCATGGCGTACCAGATCGGGCTTTATCTGATCTATGGCATCGCCGCGCAGGGTATCGGATACCTCTGGGGCAAAACAGGGATCCTGCCTTTGGGTCAGGCGCTGTTTTTTGGCGTCGCGGCCTATGCCACGGCTTCGACACTGCGAAATGTCGACAGCTTGCCTGCACAATTAGGGCTGGCAGTGGTCGCAATGTTGGTGATCGGTCTGCTGGCCTATGGCCTCGCCGTGTTGATCTTCAAAGGGCGCAGCGAAAGCGGGCCATATTTCTCGCTTATCACACTGGCGCTTGTTATGATTGCCGAACAAGTTGCTAACACTGCCTCCGGCTTGACGGGGGGCTTCAACGGTCTGTCCGGTTACAGCAGTCTTGGTGGCCTCGATCCCTACGGGAATTTCTATTATCTGGTGGTCGGTGCGACGGTTGTGGTTTCTGCCGGGCTACTGGTCCTTAACCGATTGCCCGTCAATCTGGTTGTCAAAGGCGTGGCGGACAATGAGCCGCGTTTGCAGCTTTTGGGCTTTGCGACCCACAGGATCAAGGGATGTGCCTTTGCGGTTTCCGCTGTCATTGCTGCGTTAGCGGGCGGCTTATTCGCCTCTCACCAAGGCATTGTAACGCCAACGGCAACCGGATTCGGCCTGTCTGCCGAGCTGGTCATTCTTGCCGCAATCGGCGGTCGTTTTCATGTTTTGGGTCCCCTCATCGGCGCGGTTCTCGTGGGCTGGGCGTCGGCAGAACTGCGCGACAGCTTTCCCTACTGGGAGATCGTCATGGCGCTGGGTTTCATTCTCGTCGTGCTGAAAGCGCCCGGCGGAATAGCCGAACTGGGTGCCGCGATCATGGCCCGAATTTGGCGATCTGGTGGGACGTCGGGGATCAGCCCTTCCGTAGCGCCTCTCTCGCAAGCGACCCAAGTTCCTGCTCCTGTGATATTTGACGACGTCAGGCTGCAAATTGGTGTCGTGCGTATTCTCAATGGCGTCTCGTTTGAAACACCCAGCAAAGGAATTGTTAGCATCATTGGCCCAAATGGTGCCGGTAAAACCAGTGCATTGAACACGATTACTGGCAATCTCGGCGTCAGCAGTGGTCAAATTAGTTTTGGCGATAAATCTGTTGAGAACCGCGCACCGCACACGGCGTTGGGCAACGGGATCGGGCGTAAACTTCAGGTGCCTTCCGTCTTTTTCTCGATGAGCGTCGCTGAGAACCTGACTCTTTCAATGTTGGCGGCGCGCGCGCGGTGGCGCGACCTTTTCCGGCCTTCTGCGTTTGGATGGCAATCAGCAGCATTGGCTCGCGTCATGGGTAACGCTGATTTGTCACTTGCGCGCGACCTGTCAAAAACTGCAGGCAGCCTACCCCAAGGGCATCGCCAGTTTCTTGAATTTGCCATGACCACGGCCGCAGAACCCGCGTTGCTGCTACTGGACGAGCCGTGCGCGGGTCTGTCGCCGGATGAAACCGCACTGATGACGCGATTGGTCCAAGAATATCAGGATCAAAGCGGTGGATTGGTGATCGTGATTGAGCATGACATGAGCATTGTCGAGGCCATTTCAGACAAGGTGCTTGTGCTGCATCAGGGGCAGGTTCTCGCCTTTGACAGCTACGAATCCGTCCGAGCCAACCGCCAAGTGCAGGCGGTTTATGCAGGAGCGTCCAAATGACGGTACTATTGGAAGTCGACAAGCTGACAGGTGGCTATGGCGACACGAACGTCATCTTTGACGTGTCTGCCCAAATTTCTGCGGGTCAGGTGCTTGGCGTCTTCGGACGCAACGGTGTTGGCAAAACAACTTTGGCGAGGTTGTTACAAGGCAATCTGAAGCCAGCAGCTGGCCGGCTCGTTCTCAATGGCGAAGATATTTCTGGCCTCAAAGCACATCAACGCCGCGCAAAAGGCATCGGATATATGCCGCAAACGGATATGGTCTTTAACGACCTCACGGTTTGGGAGAACCTTCAGGTAGGCCAGACCGCCCATCCTCTTGAGCCGTATTTTGACTTATTCCCCCGCCTTGCCGAACGCCGTGATCAACCTGCTGGAACAATGTCCGGTGGCGAGCGTAAGATCCTCGCGTTTGTGCGTACGATGATTGAAGGCACTAACGTGATCATCCTAGATGAACCATCCGAAGGCGTGCAGCCTGAAAACATCGAACTAATGGCGGAGTGCGTAAGAAAACGTGTAACTGCCGGAGCCGGCGTGTTTTTATGCGAACAGAATTTGAATTTTCTGACCAGTATTTCTGACCATTATCTTGGTATTGATACAGGAAATATCATCATCAATCGGCCTGCCACTGATATAAAATCAGATGACGTGCGTTCGGCATTATCACTGTGACGCCGCAATATTTCTATAACCAGAGTGTCCGCTTTTGCTGCCTTCCCGGACTTTGATTTTTAATAATAGAACGGCAGCTTCGTCCCGCAGACTGTGAATTCGCTTGTGCTGAGATTTTGCAATCGCAGCGAATGGCCGGTTCAACGGGCCGCACCGCAGTATATGATACGTTAGGCACCGCGCAGTTGCAGTGTTACGGTCACCGCTTCATCGTCACGGTTGCGCCAGAACCAGCCATGGTCTCCTGCGAAGGGGGTTTCAAAGCTACCCTCGCCAGACGTTTGGCCGCGACCTTTCTCATACGTGACGTTCTCGCCGTCCGCATGGGCGTGAAGGTCAAAGTTGACCCGCCCACCTGTTGAGGTCCACGCATAATTCAGTGTGGCACCTTCTTCCATCGTGGCTTTGATCTCTGTGGACTCACTCGGCGCGAGGGTGAAAGTGATCTCGTCCTGCCATGATTCTTCTGCGTGAGCAGTGGAGACAAACAGTCCGAAGATGTCATTCATCAAGGATGAGGATTCATCCCCTCCGTGTAGCGCCTCGTCTGCGGCGGCTTCGGCGGCAAGCTGCTGCTTGATCTCGCCCATCTCGGTCAGGCCAAGGATGCTGCCTACGCCCGTCGGGTCCGTCCCGTATTCTGCGGGCAGATAGACACAGACCCCGATGAATACGGGACGGACCCGATACCAGCGATGATCGAGGAACGGCGCAGTTGTGCCTTGGTTGGCAGGTCTTCGATGTTGGGTTGCGGTGCGTTGTGCATTATTCTCTCCAATTCTATGTGCGGGCGATGTAGCCTGCGATTTGCTGGTATGTGAGCAAAACGCCGAGGCCGACCATGATGATGTTCGCGACAGATGCCTGACGCATGAAGTTGGGGCTGCGACGCCAGTAGCCCATGACGATCAGGATCACGAAGAGCGCCAGTAGTTGCCCGACCTCTACCCCGACGTTGAAGGCCAAAAGGTTGGCCAAAAGCCCGTCCTCGGCGATCTGGTATTCGAGGATTTTGGAGGCAAGCCCTGTGCCGTGGAACAGACCGAAGATCAGAGTAGCGGCTTTGGTGTTGGGCTGGAAACCGAACCACTTCTGGAAGGTGCCAAGGTTGTCGAGTGCCTTGTAGACGACTGACAGGCCGATGATCGCGTCGATGATATAGGCGTTGATGCCCCAGCCAAACCACACGCCCAAAAGCATAGTGACCGAGTGGCCGATGGCGAACAGGCTAACGTAAATCGCCACGTCTTTCATATGATAAAGGAAGAACACGACGCCGAGCAAAAACAGGATGTGGTCATATCCCGTCATCATGTGCTTTGCGCCCAGATAGATGAACGAGATGATATGCACCCCGAAAATCTCCTGGATGTAGCCCGCATCGCCGGGGGTCACGTCATGGGCATAGGCAGAGGTCGCGAATGCCATAAGCATCAAGATGACCGTGGTGAAGATGGTCAGAGGCTGGCGCATAGGATGCGACTGCTGCCCCGACCGATAGGATCGGTTTGGTAACATTTGGATTTTCCGTTTGTTGAATGTGAAGTTTTGGGACGCCCTGTTGGGCGCAGCATCACACGCGTGGCGGTCGATCTAATCCGTAGTCTCTGCGGTCAGGCATAGCGCTGTGCGCCATCGCCCAACTTGAGCTGGTCGGCCTTATGGAACCTGAAGGTTCACGTGGCGGTAGAAACGCAATGTTGTGGTCATGATCTGCGATCTCATGGCTGTGACCATGATAGGCATGCATCAGGTCAATGATGTCTTCGTGAGCGTGGCCGTGTTCTTCGATCTCAGCATGATGCTCAGCGACGATCTTTGCCAGTTCAGTGAAGTCATGGGTGACCGAGCGGGAGTTCGCGGACAGGAGCATACCAACCGCCAAAGCGATGGTCAGCAGTCCTCTCAGGTATCCCCTGATTGCCCGTTTCATTCCACCTGCTCTCGTGGGTCTTGGCCCACTTGCCCGATCCCCCCTAGGGGGTTAGTTAACTCATATGACAAAACACACGACCCATGCAAGTCACCCCGCCATCGTCAAACGGCTGAAACGTGCCAACGGGCATTTGGCCAGCGTCATCAAGATGATTGAGGACGAGCAGCCCTGCGTGGACATCGCACAGCAGCTTCACGCGGTGGAGAAGGCCGTGCAGCAGGCCAAACGCACATTGATCCAAGATCATATCGACCATTGCCTAGACGATGCACTGGTCGGAACAGGTGAATCTTCCGTCACTGCCAATTTCAAGGCCATCACCAAGTATCTGTAAGGAACACCCATGCTCTCCGTCCTCGCTGACCGCACTTACCGCCATCTGTTCTTGGCACAGTTAGTGGCGCTGCTGGGGACAGGCTTGGCAACCATCGCACTTGGGCTGCTGGCCTATGATCTTTCAGGCGAACGGGCTGGCCTCGTCCTCGGCACGATCTTCACGATCAAGATGGTGGCCTATGTGGGCATCGCCCCGATTACAGGGGCCTTCGCCAACCGCTGGCCCCGCCGCACCATGCTGGTCAGCCTCGATCTTGTCCGTGCCGTGGTGGCCCTTTGTCTGCCGTTCGTGAGCGAGGTCTGGCAGGTCTACGTCCTGATCTTCGTGCTACAATCCGCATCCGCCGCGTTTACACCGACGTTCCAAGCCACGATCCCCGACATCCTGCCAGAGGAAGACCGCTACACCCGTGCGCTGTCGCTATCGCGTCTGGCCTACGATTTGGAGAACATAATCAGCCCACTGCTGGCCGCGATCCTGCTGACCTTCGTCAGCTTCAACGCCTTGTTCTTTGGCACGGTCATCGGCTTCGCTGGTTCCGCTCTGTTAGTCGTCTCCGTCCTGTTGCCAAGCCCAAAACCAACGGAGCCAAGGGGCATATACGACCGCACCACACGGGGGATGCGCATATACCTCGCCACGCCTCGCCTTCGTGGGTTGTTGTCGCTCAACTTCGCCGCCGCCGCAGCGGGGGCAATGGTGTTGGTGAATACAGTCGTTCTCGTCCGCTCTGACCTTGGCCTTGGGGACACGCAGGTTGTCATTGCCCTCGGAGTCTTCGGTGGTGGATCAATGCTGGCCGCACTGGTCTTACCAAGGCTGCTGGAGAACCAGCCCGATCGCCCAGTGATGATCTGCGGCGCACTGGTGTTAGTAACTGCGCTGTTGGCACTGTCTCTGATGGCATTGGTTTATGAGACGCAATGGATACCGCTGCTGGCAGGTTGGTTCATCATCGGGATTGGCTATTCCGCCATTCTCACGCCCTCTGGACGCTTGCTCAAACGCTCCGCCCACGCAGAGGATCGTCCCGCCGTATACGCCGCCCAGTTCGCCCTATCCCATGTCTGCTGGCTGGTGACCTACCCGCTCGCAGGGTGGCTGATTACTGTTTCCGGTCCAACGGTGACCTTCGCTGTCTTGGCCGTGCTTGCGGGTGCCGGTGTGGTCTGCGGGATTGCTCTCTGGCCGCAGGAAAGCGGCGGACCGGTGACACATTCCCACGATGACCTCCCGAAAGATCATCCGCATGTGCAGGATGGGCAAACGCACAGTCATCCAATCGTCATTGATGACTATCATCCGCATTGGCCACGGATGCGCGAAGTGGATAGTAGAATTGGATAGACACTATGGTCATTGCGTCTAAACGGCCCTGAGCCGCTATGCTCTCCGGCGGGCCAATTCACGATACAGAGCCGGAGGCGAGACGCCGATCTGGTCGGCTACGGTAATCCATTTGCCTTTTAGTGGTTCACCATACAAATCGATCCATGCGTCCAGCCGATCTGCGACGCGGCGCAATCGCAAGATCTCGATCCGCATCCGCTGCGCCTGAACTTCTTTTGCATGGGTCTCAATAAGGCTAAGCGCCGCGTCAGGCCGATCCCCGAGAGCAAAAAGGAATTTGGACCTCGGCAGAACCGCGACTGTTGTGACTGATCGCGCAACGGCATCGTAATGATAGGTTTTGGCGAACAGGGATGCTTCGGCCACAGCCGCGCCTGTGGTCGCGATATGAAGCGTCAGCGGCGCACCGTCTGCCAGCGAACGTTCCAAGGCAATTGAACCGGATTGGACCAGATACATCGACTTCACGGGGTCTTCCCGACGAAACAGAAGCGTCCCTTTTGCAATCTCACGCAAGGGTGCGTCATCAAAGATTTGTATCCAGTGCGACATGATAGAAATCATATATTGCATGACCCGGATCCGATAGGGTGCAATGAAATTACAAGGAAATTGAGGATGCGGTTCAAAATCTATCTTACAGTTGCGGGCCTTATAGGCGCAGCCGCAGTTGCCGTCGCGCAGACCCATGGTTCAGAACACGGGGATGGCATGGATCACACGATGCACGGTCAACGTGGCGAGATAAATGACACTGTTCTCACTGAACCCGGTCAGGGAGCGTTCGCGGCGCTTTCCGAAGTGGTGCGTGTGCTGGAAACCGATCCAGACACCGATTGGGGTCAAGTGAATCTGGCAGGCCTTCGGGCACATCTTGTGGATATGGACAGACTGATTTCGGATGCCGTGGTAGCAGAAACGGACCTTCCTAGTGGCATTGTCGCAACGGTCACAGGCGAAGAGGACACTGTGGCGACGCTCCGGGGTATGGTGCCTGCGCATGCTGCTCAGCTGGCGCGTGATGATAGATGGACTGTGGCCGCTTCACTGTCGGCGACGGGTGTGGAGCTGCGCGTGACCAGCAATGATCCCGCTGTCGTTGCCCGCATTCAGGGCCTTGGTTTCTTTGGGCTGATGGCCAGTCAGGATCATCACCGGGCACATCACCTGATGATGGCGCGGGGTGAAAACGCCCACGGCGAACACTGACGCCGCGACAGCATCTCACGGGTCGTTGACTTGCAATTCGGCATATAGCGCAGGTACGATTGCGCCATGGTCCTAATTCGATGCCTTCTCATTGTGATGCTGATGCTTTCCGCAACGTTTTCTGTGGCGATGGAGGCCGGACATGCAGCCAATTTCGACAGTGAACGTACTGTCGCGGAAACGATGTCAGACGACATGCCTGCGTGTTGTGATGACAGTACCGAACGCGGGCAAACCTGTCACGTACTGCTTGCCTTGCTGCCGGGCGCAGAAGGTTACAGCATGGGGCCAATCACTGGTGAAGATGTGTTTGCGGCAGCCGGTCTTTTGCTGAGCGGCATTGAACCGTCCGGCCCGCTCGATCCGCCGCGCGTGATGTGATCCAGCCTGCGCCATTCCAGCGCAGCCCCCTGAAATCACATCCAAAGCGGGCTTTGCTCGCGCGCTTACTTATCGAGAGGACATCTCATGAAACTCATCAAAGCACTTCTCAGCCTTGCCCCTGCGGCGGCACTGACCCTTGGCCTTGCAACACTTGGCGTGACCGGCATGGCTCATGCAGAAAACCATGCGGACATGGCCGATCACGGCAAAATGCATGTCACGAAAAGCCCGACCTGTGGCTGTTGCGGGGCATGGGTCGCGCTGGCCCGGGAAGAAGGTTACGACATCACAGTGACGGATACCGATGACATAACAAACGCAAAACTGGACGCGGGCGTGCCCGGTAATATGTGGGCCTGCCACACGGCCATGATCGATGGCTATGTTGTCGAGGGCCACGTGCCATTTGCCGCGCTGACCAAACTGCTGGAAGAACGTCCCGACATAGCCGGGATCGCCGTGCCGGGGATGCCCGCCGGATCACCTGGAATGGGGAATGACCCTGACGCCCGCTATGACGTAATCGCTTTTGGTGGTGCGGCGGGCGCAGGCGCGGTCTTTTATCAGGCTGGTTTGTGAAACGACCTCTTTTGATCGCAGTCGCGGGAGCGGCCCTATTGGGGGTCGCTCTCTATGCTCTTGTCCCGTTCTCTGCGGACGTGGGCAGCGTGGTCTTACGCGATGACGACCGCGACATGGTCGCACGAGGCGCTGGGATATATCAGGAGAACTGCGCTTCCTGCCACGGGGCCAATCTCGAAGGCCAGCCAAACTGGCGTGTGGCTGGTGCGGACGGGCGGCTTCCGGCACCTCCTCACGATGCCAGCGGTCATACGTGGCACCACAACGGCGACACCTTGTTCCGCCTGACAAAGTACGGAACCGGGGCGCTAATTGGCGATCCTGACTATGCATCCAACATGCCGATCTATGACGGTGTGCTGACGGATGATGAAATCATCGCCGTCCTCAGCTACATTAAATCAACCTGGCCGGAAGACATCCGCGCGCGTCATGACGAAATGGAAAACAGATGATGAAACAAAGTATTCTGGCAGGCCTGATGATGGCCGTACTGGCGACAGGCGCGATTGCGCACTCGAAGGCCGAAGACACGACGCCAGCGAATGAAGCGATCGTGACCACGGTTGAAGCGATTGAAATGCGCTTTGATGATCCGATGCGCGTGACCGCAATCACAGTGACCGGGCCGGACGGCGACGTGGCGATTGAGCGTGAAACCGGTATGGATGCTGTCACCGAGTTCCGCGCGATACCGCCCGCCGACCTGCCTGCAGGGGCATACACCGTCGATTGGCGGGGGCTCGCGTCTGACGGCCACCCGATGCAAGGCACGTTTGGCTTTACGATCACCAACTGACACATGGAGGGGCTGGCGCAGATCGATGGATGGACGGTAGCTGCCATTCTGGCGAAGGCACTGGGCTATGGTGCTGCACTGCTCGCAATGGGTGGGCCGCTTTTTGTGGCGGCTTTCCCGTTGGCTGCGCCGGACGTCCGACGGTTTGCCATCCGTATCGCGGTCGTTGCGGCTGTCCTTCTTATCGCGGTTCTGGCACTGCGGTTCGGCATTCGGGCCGCACGTATATCAGGCATGGGCCTGCCGGGGATGGTCGATCCGATGATGCTTGCCTTTGTGTGGGACAGCCCGCTTGGCACCGCCGCACCTTGGCGCGGTGCAGGTGTGGTTTTGGTACTGGGCTTGCTGGTACCGGGCCTATTTGGCCGAGTGACGGCTCTTTTCGGGCCGCTTCTGATCGCCATATCGTACACATCCGTAGGACATTCTCTTGGTGAGCCGCGTTGGCTACTGGCCGCGTTACTGGTCCTGCATTTGCTTGCAGCGGCGTTCTGGGTCGGAGCGCTTGCACCACTTCACCATGCGGCGGTTGGCGCAGAGGGCGCGGCGCTGTTGCATAGGTTTGGAAAAGCTGCCGCTATGACAGTCCCTCTGCTCATCATCGTCGGCAGTATCTTTGCTTGGATAATGACAGGATCGCTGTCAGCCCTCTTTGCCACAGCTTACGGCTGGACCCTGATCGCTAAACTGACATTTGTTTCGGGTTTGCTTGGCCTCGCAGGTTTAAACAAGTGGCGGCTTGTCCCTGCTCTGGCAGACGATCGTGTAGGAGCGAGCGACAGCCTGCGGCGCTCAATCGTTTTCGAGGCTACAGCTGTCTTTCTGATCCTACTAACGACCGCCACTCTCACCACCGTAACAACCCCGCCCATTAACTTGTAGCGAAGTTCAACTTGCGCCCGTATTTGTTGCTGCGTTGGTAGAAACTACACGTCCGAAGGTTTGGTTTGCTCGGCAACTCGTAAATATGTGGCGACCATTTTCTGTTTCTTGTTTGAATGGCAGGTTCTTGCGCCGCACCGCGGCGCAGATAATTCTGCAAACGCAGAAATTTCCGTTCTGCGTGCGCGCGCAACGTGAAATCTGAATTTACAGGTTGGGCTCACACTCAGTATTCGCTGCAATCAACATCAATGGCCGCTTTGGTCGCTCGGTCGTGTGATTCACTACCGAGATGAGCATGCAGAATGATTTGCTGAAGGAGGCCTTGGAAAAAAGCGCTAAGGCCGTCTCAGAGGCGAGAGATGGCCATGAACGCGGTCGCAGGGCATGGCGTCAGTATCGCTTTGGCGTGCCGTGCGTTCGATATCAGCGAGACCTGCTATAGATACAGCCCTGTTTTGAGCGA